>CAMWLJ010000076.1 GCA_947175055.1 uncultured Lachnospiraceae bacterium
CGTATGCCTTCTGCAACAGATCGGACAGAGTCTCTCTTATGTTTGCAAAGTGTCTTTGATAGTCGGAGAAGAGTATTTGCTGCCTCTGATCAAGGATAGCAATCTTTACGGTCGTGGAACCGATATCAATACCAAGGGTATACTGCATCTCACTCATTTCAGATTTCACTCCTTATCTCTTATGATAGGCACTCGGAATCGCTCATGCATCTATTCTGCAGCCGATCCTATCTTATAAGATCAGGCCGCAAAAGATTCCGAGAGGCTATTTGTGTTCCAGTGATGTTCAAATCTTTAGCCTGGACGGCGCCTCTACATATAAATAAGTAGAACCGCCCTGACAGACTCTGTCATTATACGACACCATTTTGTAAAAATCAATCGGCTAATTGTTGGTAAAGTGTTAAGATTTCCGGTTGTATTTATAAAATTTTTATGACATATGTATTTTTGAATGCAGTATCGTTTACTTTTAAAATAAGGAATGTTAAAATGTATTCAGTTTTCTAATCGAAAATGCACATAGAACGTTTTTTGCATGCAGCGCTGTGTTTGCGTCCAAATCCGCAGGCTGGGCAGGAATGGAGGATTAAGATGAAAATGAGTTCATTTGAACGTAGATTTGGGAAATATGCGATCCAGAATCTTTCCTTTGTATTAGTACTATGTTATGCAGTGGGATATCTGCTGCAGATGTTTGACAGGAGCGGAACACTGATCCTGTATTTGACGCTGGATCCCTATGCGATCTTACATGGACAGATCTGGAGACTGCTCACATGGATCCTGATTCCACCCGGTAGCAGCAATATCTTTTTGACATTGATCATGCTCTACTTTTATTGTTCTATCGGGACGACGTTGGAGAGAACATGGGGCACATACCGGTATAATGTATATCTGTTCCAGGGGATGCTTTTTACTATAGCAGGCAGCTTTTTGCTGATGGGATTTCATTATCTGTTTAACAGGGATGGCATCGCGGCAGTGGGAGCGGAGTATTATTTTCTGATCAGTTCCCTGTATTTCAGCACATATTATATCAATATGTCTATTTTCCTCGCATTTGCGGCGACGTTTCCGGATGTGCAGGTGCTGCTTATGTTTATCATACCGATCAAGGTCAAATGGCTGGGTATCATTTATGCCGTTATGCTGTTGTTTGATTTCCTGCAGGCAGGCGTGGACGGTAAATTTGCGATTGCCGCATCGCTGCTCAATTTCGTAGTGTTCTTCTTGACTTCGCGTAATATGATGCATCTGAATCCGAAGCAGATACACAGACGGCAGGAGTTTAAGAGGGATGTGAAACGCAGTGCAGGTATTACCAAGCATAAATGCGCGATCTGTGGCAGGACAGAGGTAGACAGCCCACAGCTGCAGTTCCGCTTCTGCTCTAAGTGCGACGGAAATTATGAGTATTGTGAAGAGCATTTGTACACGCACACACATGTTAAGAATTCGTAGGACTATTGGGAAAGAGGGAATATGGCAGGTGATATGAGTACGGAGAACAGAGAACTTTTGTTTGCAAAGACGCTGGAAGAAGTCAGGAAGAAGGCAAAGGAGCAGGGCAACTGCATCTCAAAGGAGCAGGTGGAGGATCTGTTCGGTCCGCTTTCTTTAAGTGCAGAACAGCTGGATATGGTGTATACGTATCTGCATCAGCGTAAGATCGGTATCGGGGAGCCGATGGATCCTGAGGAATATCTGGCCGAGGAAGAGAAAGACTATCTGGATCATTATTTGGAGGAGCTTAAGACGCTTCCCGAGATGACGGATGGAGAACGGGAAGCGGTCACGTTGTCTGCGATGGCAGGTGATGCGGATGCCAGGAATACGCTGACGCAGCTGTATCTTCCGGAAGTGGTGGAGATCGCGAAGCTTTATGCCGGGCAGGGTGTTTATCTGGAAGATCTGATCGGAGAGGGTAATCTGGCGGTGTCTGTGGGTGTTACTATGCTGGGGGCGTTGGAGCACGCGTCCGAGGCACAGGGCATGTTGGGCAAGATGATCATGGATGCCATGGAAGAGTGTATAATGCAGAATGCCGAGGCGGTTAAGAAAGATAAGAAGATTCTGGACAAGGTCAATAAAGTTGCCAGGGCGGCAGATGAGCTGTATGAGGAACTTCGCAGGAAGGTGTCGGTGGAGGAAGTGATGCAGGAGACAGGATTGAGCAGACGTACGATCGAGGATGCTGTCCGCATGAGCGGAGATAAGATCGAGTCGTTGGCAAGTCATCCGGTGTCCGAACAAACGTGAAGCCAGGGATGGGGCTGTCATGGGATAAGACTTAAGATACAGGGCGGTAGAGGAAGTGGAATATCAGAACAAAGATTTTAAATATTTTATGCAGGATACAGGGTCGTTATATTTGGGCGCAAAATACACGTATCAAGAGATCCTGGAAGATGAAATGGTCACTTTTAAATTTAAGAGTATCGTGGAACACTATATCATGAAGGACACTGATCCGGAAACGACGCTGGAAAGTCAATTATACTATATGACACCGGAGCAGTTTTCTTATAAGACTTATATACAGCTTAAAGCCAGGGTCAAGGTCAGCCTGCTGGTCGAGAAGAGGGGACTGCTTGGCAGGGGCGGAGTGAAATATGAGAATAAAGTGATGAAGCTGGATGAGTTTGCAGGGATGAATCTTGCACAGAAGAAGAAAAGCGGAGTCGTGGTGCAGGAGTTGATCTTGTCAAAATTGAGTTTGATGGCGTTCAGTGTTTGATGAAGGGAGAGAAGGAAGATTATGCAGATAGAACAGTTACAGGCTTATACGGTGATCGAGAAGCGGGAGATCAAGGATATAAATTCAGTCAGCTACTTATTGAAACATAATAAGACAGGCGCCAGAGTGGCGCTTTTGTCGAATGACGATGAGAACAAGGTGTTCTATATCGGGTTTCGTACACCGCCAAAGGACAGTACAGGAGTTGCCCATATTGTGGAACATACGGTGCTCTGCGGATCGGATAAGTTTCCGGTGAAGGACCCGTTTATCGAACTGGCCAAGGGGTCGCTTAATACTTTCTTAAATGCCATGACCTATCCGGACAAGACAGTGTATCCGGTGGCCAGCTGTAATGATAAGGATTTCCAGAATCTGATGGACGTGTATCTTGATGCGGTGCTGCACCCTAATATTTATCATGAGGAGAAAATCTTTAAACAGGAAGGCTGGCATTACGAGATGGAGGATGCTGAAGACGACTTGTGCATCAACGGCGTTGTGTACAGTGAGATGAAGGGGGCCTATTCTTCTCCCGATGACGTGTTGGAGCGGGAGATCATGAATTCGCTCTATCCGCACACCTCTTATGCGGTTGAATCCGGCGGAGATCCGGATGTGATCCCGGAACTGACCTACGAAGATTTCCTGGCCTTCCATAAGAAATATTATCATCCCTCCAACAGTTACATTTATCTGTATGGAGATATGGATATGGCAGAGAAGCTTCAATATATCGATGAAGAGTATCTCTCTAAATATGAAGCGTTGGCCGTGGATTCTTCTCTGGCGTCTGAGCCGGCATTTTCTTCTATGCAGACGATCGAGAAGGAATACTCCATTATGGAGAGCGAGTCAGAGCAGGATAATACGTATTTGGCCTATAACGTTTCACTTGGGGAACAGCCGGGGCCGGAATTTTGCAATGGATTCGCGGCATTGGCGGATGTCTTATGTTCGATGCCAGGAGCGCCTGTTAAGCAGGCCCTGTTGGATGCCGGTATCGGGACGGATGTGAGCTGTGTATATGATACAGGTGTCAAACAGCCTTATTTTTCTGTGATCGCGAAAAATGCAAATGCGAAGCAGCGGGATACTTTTATCCGCATTATAGAGGATACCTTCAGAAAGGCCGCCGAGAACGGGCTTGATAAGAAGTCGCTGGAAGCGAGCCTGAACAGCAGTGAATTTAAATACCGGGAGGCGGATTTCGGCTCTTATCCGAAGGGACTTATGTATGGCCTGCAGATGCTGGAATCATGGCTGTATGATGACAGCAAGCCGTTTACGGAGCTGGAGCTTCTGGATATCTATCGGGAGCTTAAGAAGAAGGTGGATACTTCCTATTATGAGGATATGATCGGGGAGTACTTGCTGCAGAATTTCCATAAGAGTATCGTAGTCGTAAAGCCGGTGAAGGGACTGACCGGCAGAAAAGAAAGAGACCTGGCAGAGAAGCTGGCGAAGAAGAAAGCCGGCATGAGCAGTGAAGAGATAGCGAAGATCGTAAAGGAGACGGAAGAGCTTCGTCTGTACCAGGAGGAACCCAGCCTGAAAGAGGACTTGGAGAGAATCCCGCTGTTGTCGAGAGCGGACTTAAAGAAGGAAGCCATGCCTTATGTCAATGAGGAGAAGAAGGTTGGGGATACAATCCTTCTGTATCATGACATTTATACAAACGGTATCGGATATCTGCGTTTTATGTTTGATCTAAGACAGGTGCCGGAAGAGCTGTTCCCGTATGTAGGAATCCTGAAAATGATGCTTGGTCTGGTGAATACGGCCGATCACAGCTACAGTGACCTGTATAATGAAATCAATCTGCAGACGGGTGGGATCGCCCCGGTAGTCAATACGTATACGGATGCCAGAGACCTGGAAAGCTATAGGGCAACCTTTGACCTGAAGGTGAAGGTTCTCTATGAAAATCTGCCGCAGGCTTTTGCGCTGGCAGAAGAGATCCTGACAAGAGCGGAGTACACGGACGGGAAAAGGCTCTATGAATTGGTGGCGGAGGCCCGTTCCTGTAAGCAGGCCAGTATGATGTCGGCAGGTCATACGCTGGCCGCAGGCAGAGCCATGGCATATTTCTCCAAACCTGCCATGGTGCTGGAGCATATCAATGGTATTCCTTTCTACCGGCTGCTGGAAGGCTTGGAGAACGACTTTGAGAACAGAAAAGAGGAACTGGCCGACAATCTGCAGAAGGTGGTACGCTGCATTTTCCGTGCGGAGAATCTGCTGGTAGATTATACTGCGGAGACGGAAGGATTGCAGGGGATCGAGACGCTGATTGAGAAGTTTAAGAGCAGATTATATACGGATCCGGTGGAGAAGCCCGGTTATGACCCGGTACCGGTCAAGCGGAATGAAGGGTTTATGTCGGCAGCGCAGATTCAGTATGTGTGCCGTGCAGGAAATTTTGTGAGAAAGGGATTGCCGTATCACGGTGCACTTCGCGTACTCCGTGTGCTGATGGGATATGATTATCTCTGGACGCAGGTACGTGTAAAGGGTGGTGCATACGGCTGTATGTGTAATTTCGGTAAGTCGGGAGAAAGCTATTTCGTTTCTTACCGGGATCCCAACTTGGAGAAGACTATCGAGGTTTATGAGAAGGCAGCGGATCATATCGCTGGATTTGAGGCCGATGAGCGAACGATGACACAGTATATCATCGGTGCGCTCAGTGAATTGGATATGCCGTTGACGCCTGCAGCGAAGGGCATGTATTCTCTTACCGGGTATATGACGCATTATGAATTCGCTCAGGTACAGAAGAACAGAGATGAACTGCTGGCTGTTGATGCGGATACGATCCGTGGGCTCGCGCCATACATCCGGGCGTTTATCGAGGATGACTATCTGTGCGTTGTAGGTAATGAGGAGAAGATCAAGGAGTGTGCAGAGCTGTTTGGAGAGATCGTATATCTTTTCCATTAAGGAGTATCCGGTCGGATTGCCTATCCCCTGATCTTATGTGGGAGTATGGCATAAATGTTGCGGAATGGAGTGAAGACCGGGAAGCTTTGGGAGGGGCAGATAATGAAGAAGAAATCAATGAAATATATAGGCGTCGTTCTGGTGGCGGGACTGATGATGGCAGCGCTTACCGCTTGCGGCGGTGCAGGCGGCAAGGGGATGTATGCATATGAGGAGGCTGCCAGCGACACAGCGGCATATGATACCGGCGGCGGATTCTATGCGTCTGAAGCCAAGGCGGAGTATGCGGAAGAAGCGGTAGGCGAAGAGGGGAGTGCCGGTCCGGAAGTATCTGAACCGGTGGCCTCCGACCGGAAACTGATCAAGAATGTGACGATTTCCGTAGAGACGGAACAGTTCGACAAGCTGCTGCCTTCTATCGAGCAGCAGGTCACGGCACTTGGCGGTTACATAGAGGAAATGTCCAGCTTTAGCAGGGGGAATGAATATTCCAAGGATTATCAGGGAACGAAATATCTTCGTTACGCTACTATGACGGTGCGGATACCGCGGCAGAATCTGGAAGCTTTTCTGCAGGATGTCGGGGAGCAGACCAATGTGAAGAGCCGCTCGGAGAATGTGACGGATGTGACGCTGCAGTATGTGGATCTGGAAAGTCATAAGAAGGCGCTGCTCACGGAGCAGGACAGGCTGTTGGAACTGATGGAGCAGGCTGAGTCTGTGGAGGATATCATAGCGATCGAGGGACGTTTGTCCGAGGTTCGCTATCAGATCGAGAGTATGGAGGCACAGCTACGCACTTATGACAATCAGATTGATTACAGCACGGTCTATTTGAATGTAGATGAGGTAGAGCACTATTCCCCGTCGGAGGGAGCATCCACAGGCGAGCGGATCCGCAGCGGTTTTCGGGAGAGCGTGGAGGGGGTCGGCCTTGGGATCCGGGAGGGAGCGATCTGGTTTGTGATCAATATCCCGTATCTGTTCATCTGGGTCGTATTGATCGTCGTCGTGATCGTCATCCTGCGTCTTCTCCTAAAGATTCGGACAAAACGGGCAGCGAAACGGTCATATCATACCAAAGATCCGTATGCACCTTATGTTCCTGCGCCGACGGCTCCAACGAAGGATCCCGGGGAAGATTCGGAGAATGACCACAAGGGTACAGACACTTGAACAAGTATAACAAAGAAAGCAGATAAAAGCATATGCAGGAAAATCAAAACAGACAATTTAAATCAGGGTTTGCCACATTGATCGGCAGACCGAATGTGGGGAAATCCACGTTAATGAACGCGCTGATCGGACAGAAGATCGCCATTACGTCGAAGAAGCCGCAGACAACCAGGAACCGAATACAAACAGTGTACACTTCGGAGGAAGGACAGATCGTATTTCTGGATACACCGGGAATCCACAAGGCGAAGAATAAGCTGGGTAACTATATGGTCAATGTGGCGGAGCGTACCATGGAAGATGTGGACGTGATCCTCTGGCTGGTGGAACCGACGGACTTTATCGGAGCCGGGGAACAACATATCATTGAACAGTTGAAGAAGACAAAAACACCTGTTATTTTGGTGATAAATAAGATTGATACGGTACAGAAGGAGTTGATTCTTACTTATATAGATGCGTACAGGAAACATCTCGACTTTGCGGAGATAGTGCCGGTATCTGCGCTGAAGAAGGATGGTATGGAAGTGCTGCTTAAGTGTATCATGAAGTATCTGCCTTACGGGGAACCTTTTTATGGTGAGGATACCGTGACAGATCAGCCTATGCGACAGATCGTGGCGGAGCTGATCAGGGAGAAGGCGTTGCGCTGCCTGGAGGATGAGATCCCTCACGGGATCGCAGTCACGATCGAATTGATGAAATTCCGCAAGCACATTGTAGATATCGAGGCCACTATCGTCTGTGAACGGGAATCCCATAAGGGAATCATCATCGGCAAGCAGGGTAGTATGCTAAAGAAGATCGGATCTCTGGCCCGGCCGGATATCGAAGAAATGGTGGAACGTCAGGTCAATCTGAAGCTCTGGGTGAAGGTGAAGAAGGACTGGAGAGACAGCGATTATCTGCTGAAAAATTTCGGCTATAACCCGAAAGAAACAGAATAGAAAAAGGCAAATCTGCGAACCCTATCATCATATAGTAACTGTGAAAGTCGAACGCTTTCACAGTAAACGACATGACAAATTTCTGCTTCTGGTTATTGAGGAGGCAAAGGATCAGGGGGCGTAAGATGAAGTCGATAAATTACTGGGATAAGTTTATGATAACAGGCCATATCGATGATTTTCTGGCATACAAAAATGCAGTACGGGACGAAAGAGCAGAGCAATGCGAGGGGAAGGAAAGGTCGGGAGAGCATCCTCATGCAGGAATATACACAGATCACAGGGATAGTTTTAAAGGCTGAGCCAATAGGTGAGTATGACAGAAGAGTGGTGATACTTACGAAAGAGAAAGGGAAGATCTCTGCATTTGCCAGAGGGGCCCGCAAACCTAACAGCAGGCTGTTGGCGGCGACGAATCCCTTCTCTTTCGGAGAATTTAAACTGTATGCGGGCAGAAATTCTTATACGGTCATGGATGCCGCGATCAGCAATTATTTTGAAGGACTTCGGGAAGATTTTGAAGGGGCTTATTACGGTATGTATTTTCTGGAGGTGTCGGATTATTATACGAGAGAGAACAACGACGAGAAAGAAATGCTGAAGCTGGTATATCAGTCGCTGCGTGCAGTACTACATAAAGGGATTTCCAACAGATTGATCCGCTGTATCTTCGAGATGAAGGCGATGGTTGTAAACGGCGAATTCCCGGGAATGCCTGTGGAGGGAGTATGGGACGAATCCACAGTTTATACAGTGTCTTATATCATGAATTCCAGTATTGAAAAGTTGTATACATTTACGGTGAAGGAGAACGTGCTGGCAGAACTTCGGGTGATCGCGGATGATTATCGGAGGCGATATCTTGACAGGACGTTTAAAAGTCTTGAAATTGTGGATAATCTTTAATATAATGTAATGCAGTATTTATGCATCACGATACTTGTGTCATTTATACGGGGCGTATGTGTCGAAGCAGAAATGGGGGTGCAGGTATGAGAAGAGGAATATTTATGTCAAGAAGGATAGGGGGCGCAGGTATGCTCGCGCTGACTGTGGCCTGTATGCTTGCTGGCTGCGGCACTGATAAGACTCCGGATGTGAGTTCCCTTTCCATTGATAAAGACGGGAAAGTCAGTCATCAGATCGTAGGACAGTTTGAGCAGGATTATTATGAGAAGGATGGGCTTGCGTCACTGGCACAAGAGAGAGCGGCGGAGTACTGCGCGGACAACGGTGAAGGAAGCGTCGTACTCGGAGAGGTGGATGAGCAGGACGGTAGAGTGCGGATCGACTTTGAGTATGCTTCGGATAAAGATTACAGTGCATTCAATAACCGAACACTGTTTGTAGGATCTCTGGAAGAAGCAGCGGGATCGGATTATAATCTGGATTATGTAGCCTTTGTCTCTCCCAAGGGACAGCCTATGGAAGTAGGCGGCATAGAGGAGCCGGAGAAGAAAAAGGTTGCGATCATTGGTATGAAACCGACGGAGGAGCTGCTGGTGAATACCTATGGTAAAGTACTCTATATCAACCAGAGCGCCGACACCAATCTGAATGTATCTTTTGCAGGGAAGAGCAGTGTCAATATCTCTTACCCGGATTCGGAGACGGAAGCGACAAATGGTGTACTATCTTACATTATTTTTGAATAACACATAATATTAAAACGGATGTTATCCGTTATGGCGATAATGGCAGTATAGAGAATGCCGGACGGATGGGATAAAGCAGATAGTAAGCCGCAGTGTGAGCGGTGGAATATAGAAAGGATAGAGAAGATGGAAAAGACAATGGAAAAAATAGTAGCATTATCGAAGGCGAGAGGGTTCGTATATCCCGGCTCTGAGATTTATGGCGGCCTGGCTAATACATGGGACTTCGGTAATCTGGGTGTGGAACTTAAAAATAATATCAAGAAGGCATGGTGGCAGAAGTTTGTGATGGAAAGCCCTTATAATGTGGGTGTAGACTGCGCGATCCTGATGAATCCTCAGACATGGGTAGCCAGCGGACATCTGGGCAGTTTCTCCGATCCGCTGATGGACTGTAAGGAATGTCATGAGAGATTCCGTGCAGATAAGATCATTGAAGATCATGTGGCAGAACAGGGTATAACGCTTGACAGTTCTGTTGACGGCTGGAGCCAGCAGGAGATGAAGGACTTTATCGAAGAACATAACATACCCTGTCCCACTTGTGGCAAACATAACTTTACGGATATCAGGCAGTTCAATCTGATGTTCAAGACCTTTCAGGGTGTGACGGAGGATGCCAAGAATACGGTATATCTTCGCCCGGAGACGGCACAGGGTATCTTCGTCAATTTCAAGAATGTACAGAGAACTTCACGTAAGAAGATTCCCTTTGGTATCTGCCAGGTAGGTAAATCCTTCCGTAACGAGATCACGCCCGGCAATTTTATCTTCCGTGTGCGGGAGTTCGAGCAGATGGAGATGGAATTCTTCTGTGAGCCGGATACGGATCTGGAGTGGTTTGCTTACTGGAAACAGTATTGTATCGATTTCCTGAAGAGTCTGGGCATGAAGGAAGAAGAAATGCGTGTCCGCGACCATGATCCGGAAGAACTTTCTTTCTATTCTAAGGCGACTACGGACATCGAGTTCCTCTTCCCCTTTGGCTGGGGTGAGCTGTGGGGTATCGCTGACAGAACGGATTATGATCTGACACAGCATCAGAATACGTCCGGAGCAGATATGTCTTATTTCGACGATTCAAAGAATGAGAAATATATCCCTTATGTGATCGAGCCTTCACTGGGCGTGGAGAGACTTTTCTTGGCGGTACTTTGTGGCGCCTACGACGAAGAAGAGATCGGGGAGGGGGATGTACGTACTGTGCTGCACTTCCATCCGGCATTGGCACCTGTGAAGATCGGTGTGCTGCCTCTTTCCAAGAAGCTGAATGAGGGCGCAGAGAAGATTTTTGCGCAGCTTTCCAAGAAATATAACTGCGAGTTCGATGACAGAGGCAATATCGGCAAGAGATACCGCAGGCAGGATGAGATCGGGACGCCTTTCTGCGTTACATATGATTTCGATTCCGAGACGGACAACTGTGTGACCGTGCGGTTTAGAGACTCCATGGAGCAGGAGCGGGTAGCGATCGATCAGCTGGATGCGTATTTTGCGGATAAGTTTACATTTTAAGAAGGAGAACTACGATGAAACCATATGGTGTAAATGATTTACGAAGAATGTTCCTTGAATTTTTTGAGAGTAAGGAGCATCTGAAGATGAAAAGCTTTTCGCTGGTGCCGCACAATGACAACAGTCTGTTGTTGATCAATTCCGGTATGGCGCCGTTAAAGCCCTATTTTACGGGACAGGAGATACCGCCGAGAAGGCGTGTCACCACCTGTCAGAAATGTATCCGCACAGGAGATCTGGAGAATGTAGGCAAGACGGCAAGACACGGCACCTTTTTCGAGATGCTGGGAAATTTCTCCTTCGGGGATTATTTTAAACATGAAGCTATCGCCTGGAGCTGGGAGTTTCTTACGGAAGTGGTTGGATTGGATGCAGACAGGCTCTATCCGTCTATCTACGAGAATGATGAGGAAGCGTTTGAGATCTGGAACAAAGAGATCGGTATCCCAGCGGAGAGGATCTTCCGCTTCGGCAAAGAGGATAACTTCTGGGAGCATGGTTCCGGCCCCTGCGGTCCCTGCTCGGAGATCTATTATGACCGCGGAGAGAAATATGGCTGTGGTAAGCCTGGCTGTACGGTAGGTTGTGACTGTGACCGCTATATGGAGATCTGGAACAACGTATTTACCCAGTTCGACAATGACGGCAAGGGGAATTACACGGAACTTGTGCAGAAGAATATCGATACCGGTATGGGACTGGAGCGTCTGGCGTCGGCGGTACAGGATGTGGATTCTATTTTTGACGTGGACACGGTACTGGCATTGCGCACGAGAGTGTGTGAGATCGCTGGTGTAGAATATAAGAAGGATTATGAGACGGATGTTTCAATCCGTATTATCACGGATCATATCCGCTCGGCGACGTTCATGATCTCCGACGGTATCATGCCGACCAACGAAGGCCGCGGCTATGTGCTGCGCCGGATCATCCGCCGTGCAGCGAGACAGGGCAGAAAGCTTGGGGTCCAGGGTACGTTCCTGTCCGATCTGGCTGGAACAGTCATCGAAGGTTCTAAGGACGGGTATCCGGAACTGGAAGAGAAGAAAGATTTCATCTTCAATGTCCTGACACAGGAAGAGAATAAATTCAATAAGACCATCGATCAGGGATTGAGCATCTTAAATGAGATGGCGGATGGGGTAGCGGCTTCAGGCAGCAAAATGCTGGGCGGCGCCGATGCATTTAAGTTGTATGATACGTACGGTTTTCCGCTTGATTTGACAAAGGAGATTCTGGAAGAGAAAGGATTTTCGTTGGACGAGGAGGGCTTTAAGGCATGCATGCAGGAACAGAAGGACAAGGCCCGCAAAGCCCGCAAGACGACCAACTATATGGGAGCGGATGTGACGGTATATGAGTCCATTGATCCGTCCATTACGACTGAGTTTGTAGGATATGATACGCTGAGCTTTGAATCGAAGGTGACGGTGCTCACCACGGAGACGGAGCTGGTGGAAGCGCTGACGGACGGCGAAGTAGGCACGGTGATCGTGGAACAGACACCTTTCTATGCGACCATGGGCGGACAGGAAGGAGACCTGGGCGTTATCAACACGGCGGACGGTGAATTTAAGGTAGAGAATACCGTGAAGCTTCTTGGCGGTAAAGTGGGACATGTAGGTAAAGTTACAAAGGGTATGTTCAAGGTAGGCGATCAGGTGACTTTGTCGGTGGACAGTGCCAGGAGAAACAGTACTTGTAAGAACCACAGTGCAACACACTTGCTGCAGAAAGCGCTCAGAGAGGTGTTGGGCAGTCATGTTGAGCAGGCCGGCTCCTATCAGGACGGAGAGCGCACTCGTTTCGACTTCTCCCATTCTGCGGCTATGACGGCGGATGAGATCCGGCGTGTGGAACAGATCGTCAATGAGAAGATCGCGGAGAATCTGGCTGTGGAGACGAAGGTGATGACGATCGAGGAAGCGAAACAGTCCGGTGCGATGGCACTTTTTGGTGAGAAATACGGTGAGACGGTAAGAGTCGTGCAGATGGGAGAGTTCTCCAAGGAATTGTGCGGCGGTACGCATGTGAAGGCTACCGGCATGATCGGTTCCTTCAAGATCTTGTCAGAATCCGGTGTAGCAGCCGGTGTGCGCAGGATCGAGGCTGTGACGGGCAGCAACGTGACGGCTTACTATCAGAAGCTGGAGGAACAGCTGCACGAGGCGGCTAAGTTACTTAAGACTTCCCCTGCCAGCCTGTTGGAGCGGTGCGAACACCTGATGGCGGAGATGAAAGCGCTGCAGAGCGAGAATGAGGCGTTGAAGAGTAAGGCGGCCAAAGATGCGCTGGGCGACGTGATGGATCAGATACAGGAAGTGAAGGGTGTGAAACTGCTGGCATCCAAAGTTGCCGGAGTGGATATGAACGGTCTGCGGGAGTTAGGAGACCAGTTAAAGGAGAAGCTGGGCGAAGGTGTCGTAGTGCTGATCTCCGACAAGGATGGCAAGGTGAATATGATCGCCATGGCCACCCAGGGCGCTATGGATAAGGGTGCGCATGCAGGCAATCTGATCAAGGGGATCGCTGCACTTGTTGGCGGTGGTGGTGGTGGCCGTCCGAATATGGCTCAGGCCGGCGGAAAGAATCCGGCGGGAATCGATGCGGCGATCGCAGAGAGTGCGAAAGTGCTGGAAGGACAGATTGCATAAGATGTTATATTTTACAAAAATAATTGTTGACTGGTAACCAAATTGTGGTATAATTCTAAGTGTGTGTGAGAACACGTAAATAACCCAAT
>CAMWLJ010000077.1 GCA_947175055.1 uncultured Lachnospiraceae bacterium
TACAGCAGATGACCGGCAGGCGGGTGCGTCCTGTGCGGCAGCTGAAAGATTTCACAAAGATCAGTTTAAAAGCCGGGGAAACGAAGACGGTGACGTTCGTGATTCCTTATGCAGGATTAAGCTACTATGACTGGGAGATGAAAGAGGTGCCCGGCGAAGGAATTGTTAAAATTTATGCAGGCGGAGATTCGCAGGCAGAACTGGCTGGACAGGTTGTGCTGTAAAGCAGGCTGTTACAATTCACGGCCTAACCGGCCGCAAACTGTAACACATCCAGCCCATTCCAAATCGCCTTCGGCGAGGGGCTGGATGCCTGAAACCTTTAAGCTATTGGCCGGATGCCCTGCAGCGGGGTGCAGGGCACCATGAATAGTAACTATTGGCTTAACAATAGTTAACGACATTGATTCGCAGCAGTAGAAATCGGTTACAGGAAAGAGTATAATGTACACTGACAGGAAGCAGGAAGGAAGAATGGAATGGAAGGCTTATGGATAACATTAGAAAGGCAGTAGTGCAGGATGCTTCAAGACTGGCAGAAATACTGATTTTTACCAAGAGAATAAATTATAGAAGAATCTTTCGTGATGACAGAGTTTCATTTGGGGAAATGCAGGTCTATCCTTTGGCGCAGGACTATATCACCAATCCTGAAAAGCTGGAAAATATATGGGTATATGACGATGAATTTGTGAAGGGAATGCTTCACGTAGAAGGCAGGAAGCTTACAGAGTTATATGTGGATTCTTTTTTCCAGAATGAGGGAATCGGAGCAAAGTTGATGGAGTTTGCAATTCAAACATTTGATATTCAGAGTCTGTTTGTGTTAGAAAAAAACAGCAGTGCGATCCGCTTCTATAAACGCCATGGCTTTAGCCTGACAAAGGAACGGCGGTTAGAGAAAGGGACGACACAATATATAGTAAAGATGGAACGAAAAATCGGTGTATTATAAACCGTCTGCTATGCGGTAGTGGGATTAAAGTATGACAGGTCAGCCCGGTCCGCCATAACCCGGATCAGGGAAAAGCGCTGTTATAGAGCCAGGAATCTAAGATACAGGTTCCCGGCTTTATTTTTTGGCCTGGCAGCCGCGCAGGTGAAATTTTTTTGTGAAACTGATCAAAAAGTCCATACAAAAACGTCTCTGGTATTCCGTACTTGAATGAAAGATGCGGACTGGTCGTAAGATTTTATAACATTTTGGAGAAAATATTGATATTTTAAAAATGACAGATTCCGCTACAATAAAATATATAGTAAATGAACGTGCACGCATTCATGATAAAACAGAGAAAGGTGTGGGGTATATGAAAAAGAATACTGAAAAATGGACAGCTTTATTGATGACGGCAGTGATGGCGGCAGGTTTGACCGGATGCGGCAATGCGGGAGCAGAGACGCAGGATGCAAAACAGCCCGTAGCAGAGCAGGCCCAAACAGCTCAGAGCGATACCGGGCAGGAGCAGCAGGACGCGGCAGCGGAGACGGAAAGCGGCGGAGCGGCCGGCGGGAAAGTATCTGTAGTGCTGGCTACCAACTGGGGAGAGGGAGATGCGAAGTATGATTACTTCTATCCGTTGTTTGAGAAGTTCCAGGAAGAGCACAAGGATACTTTGGATATCACACTGCAGACCTACAGTACGGAGGATTATAAGACCAAGATCAAAACCCAGACGGCGTCGGGGGATCTTCCGGATGTGTTTACTTACTGGGGCGGCGGTATGATGAAGGATATGGTGGATGCCGGATTGCTGCTCAATGTGGACGACTATTTTGCAGCCAGCTCGGAAGTGAGCAAAGAAGATTTTGAGGATGGCGCTTTTGAGTATTATGTATCGGGGGATGGCAATGCCTATGGCATTCCGCTGGAATCTACAAGAGGTATCTTCATTGCCAACAAAGCGTTGTTTGAGCAGTATGATCTGGAATATCCGAAGACGTATGAAGAACTGGTGAAAGTATCCGAAGTCTTCCGGGCAAATGACATCATTCCGCTGGCGATCGGCAGTAATGGCGGCACACCCTCTGAATTTTTCTTCAGTGAACTGTATAATCAGTATGAAGGAGCGGCGGACGAGATCAAAGCGCTGGCCGCAGGCGGCAGTTTCCATACGGAGAATGCGGTCAGGGTTGCCGAGGTGATCGTGGATATGATCGATCAGGGTATGCTTCCGGCAGATACCATGGCCAACGGCGGCTGGACCGGCAGCCTGCAGCTGTATACGGACCAGAAGGCGGCGATGACGTATACGTATCCCTGGAACTTTGAGTTTATTCCAGATGAAATGCAGGAAAACAGTGAGATCATTCCTATTCCGCAGCTTCCCGGGGCTACGGTGGATTCCGCATCCATGATCAGCGGCTTTACAGTGTATGGCCTTGTGATCAATAAACAGTCTTTTGAGGATGCGGCGAAGCACGACGCAGTCCTGGCATTGTGTGACTTTCTTGCTTCCGACGAACTCACGCAGGAGTTGACGAAGAGCGGCATGATCCCGTGCAAGAAGGTGGAGGTCAATACGGATGAGCAGAAGCTGATCATGCAGAAGACCATCGAGTATGCGAAGGATAAAAAGCTGGTGCAGGTGCACTACACGACGATGCCCAGCGCAGATGCTATCACCATGATGGATTCCAGCCTGGACGAGCTGTTTATCAAGGCTATCACACCGGAAGAATTTACGCAGAAGGTGCAGGCGGTGCTGGACAAGAACAACGAATAAGAAATAAGCATCCTCTTCCGGTCATGGCGGTATGATGATACGGGATATGGATGTGCAGAAAGGGGCATCAGCCCCTTTCTGTTATAACAGGGGGAATTTAAAGAGCAGGAGGACATTCTATGAGCAGTAAGAGGAAAGAAACGCTGCTGGCGGCGGGGTTTTTAATGCCGGTCTTCATTGTGTATACCGTATTTCTGTTTGTGCCGCTGGTGAATACGGCAATGTACAGCCTCACCAAATGGAACGGCGTTACGGAGAAGGTTTTTATCGGTATCAGGAATTATCAGGAATTATTTCATAATGCGGATTATTGGATCACATTCCAAAATACCATCAAACTGGTGGTGATCACGTTGGTGATACAGATTCCGACAGGGCTGCTTTTGGCTTATCTGTTGTATATCAACACGAAAGGGTCGAAAGTATTCCGCACGATCTTTTTCCTGCCGGTGGTCATTGCCCCGGTGGCGATCGCCCTGATGTTTTCTCTCTTTTATAACAGCGAGATCGGTGTTTTCAACAGAATCCTGGAGATGATCGGTCTGGGAGGGCTGCAGACAAACTGGCTGTCCAATACAAAGACATTGCTGTATGCGGTGATGGCGCCGCAGGTATGGCAGTATATCGGGCTGTATGTGACGATCTTTCTCGGCGCGCTGCAGGCCGTGCCGGAGGAACTGGTGGAAAGCGCGGAGATTGACGGGGCCGGAAAGATCAGGACTTTTTTCTATGTGGTACTTCCGCAGATCGTCAATTTTACCAATATATGCGTGATCTTATGTGTCACCGGATCCCTGAAGGCTTTCGAGCATTCGTGGATCATGACGGGCGGCGGGCCGGGTGTGCGCTCGGCGTATCTGGGTGTTTACATGTATAAGACTGCATTTGTGAACTCGGATTTCGGAACGGGCAGCGCGATCACGATGACGATCGTTGCCCTGTCGTTAGCCATTACGGGATTGATCAATGGGATAGGCAGATGGAGGGAAAGGGAGTGAGGAGACTATGACATTTTTCGGGAAATCATGGCAAAGCCGGTTGGCGGCGCTGTGTAAGTACATTGTTTTAACGCTGGCGGCAGTGCTCTGCCTGTATCCTTTCCTATGGGTAGTGCTGTCCTCGTTAAAG
The DNA here is from genome assembly GCA_947175055.1 of uncultured Lachnospiraceae bacterium. Lineage (GTDB taxonomy): Bacteria > Bacillota > Clostridia > Lachnospirales > Lachnospiraceae > UBA3282. The sequence continues at coordinate 3,855 of CAMWLJ010000077.1, forward strand.
GATAACAGCAGTATCTACGGCGATCCTTTTGGGCTGCCGATGTCTCCCATGTTTGAGAATTATGCCAAAGCCTGGAAAGGGGCGGATGTGGGCAGGAACTTTATAAACAGCATGGCAGTCTGCCTTGCAACGCTGGCCGTCCTGATCGTTATCACGGCCATGGGGAGCTATATTTTAACGAGAGTAAAGAGAAGCATTCTTTTGGATACGTATTTTTCACTGGGGATCATGATACCGATCCATGCGCTGCTGATCCCGTCCGTACTGATCTTTAAGAACCTGCATCTGACGGACAATCTGTTCAGCCTTGTGATCATGTATGCGGCGGTCAATATTTCTTTCAGTATGTTTATTATGAATGGGTTTATGAAGGGGATTCCGAAGGAGCTGGACGAGGCGGCGACGATCGACGGGTGCGGCAAGGGACAGATCTTTTTCCGGATCATTCTTCCGGTGGCGAAACCGGGGATCGCCACGGTGGCGACGCTGGCATTTTTAAATTGTTGGAATGACCTGTTGATGGGGCTTGTGCTGATCTCTTCTCCGCAAAAGAAGACGCTGGCATTGGCGATTTCCGCGTTAAAAGGTTCTTATGCGACGCAGTATGGGCTGTTGTGTGCCGGCTTTGTGATCTCGATCGTGCCGGTAATGATCATGTATCTGTTATTTCAGAAACAGGTGATAGCAGGCATGACTGCGGGGGCGGTCAAGGGGTAGTTAACGAAGATCAGGAGTCCTGGCTAAGCACGATCAAGAGAGCGCAGGACAAAGGAACGGGGTATGATATGGTTAGATTTGGTGAAAGCGGGATTATCATAGACGGCAGGGAGATTCCGTTTTATAGTGGTTCCATCCATTATTGGAGGATAGAGAGAACGCATTGGGACAGGATCCTGGAACAGAGTAAGCAGATGGGATTCGATTTGATTGAGACTTATATTCCATGGAGTGTACACGAGACGGAGCCGGGGATCTATGATTTCGGGGAAAAGGATGCGAAGAAGGATCTGGAAGCATTCCTGACGCTGTGTGAACAGAAAGGGTTGTGGGTCATTGTGAGACCCGGTCCGCATATCAATGCGGAGATGACGCTGTTTGGCTATCCGGAGTGGATCCTGGCGGACGAAGAGATCCAGGCCAGAACGCCGCAGGGGATATCGGTGGTTTATCCTTATGTGACGAAGCAGTTTGCGGTGCCTTCTTATGCCAGCCGGAAGTTTTATCGGGAGGTGGAGGCGTATTTTGGGGTTCTGCAGCCGATACTGAAGCGGCATGCTTATCCTGCCGGTAATATCGTGGCAGTGCAGGCCGATAATGAAACCTGCTATTTTTTCAGGGAAAGGCCTTATGTCATGGATTATTCTGCAGACTCGGTGGCTCTTTACAGACATATGCTGCAGGAAAAATATCATTCTGCCGACAGGATATCGGCTGTCTATGGAAAGGAGTTTACGGATTTCGGGCAGATTCGGCCGCCTGCAGGGTACGACAGGAAAACAGAATATTCCATGGAGTACTATTTCGACTGGGCGGAATACAAGGAGTATCAGATTCTGTATGCGCTGGAGCGTATGGTGTGTATCCTGGAGAAGATGGATCTTGGACTTCCTGTTTTCCACAACTGTGCGTATCAGAACTATACGCCCATTTCCGTACAGCGGATCGAGAGGATTCCGGGTCTTTCCGTGGCCGGAATCGATGCTTATCCGGAGCCGCATGATACGAAGATGTTGAAACGCAGAATCCGTTATCTGGCGGGAAGCAGCAGGCTGCCTTTTGTGCCGGAGTTTGGATCGGGATCCTGGTTTGACAGAGGGAAGGTGTTGAGCGCCGGGGAAGAGGAGTTCGGGTATCTGTATGCTTTTATGAATGGGATGAAAGCGGTAAATTTCTACATGCTTGCGGAGCGGGACAGATGGACAGGCTGTCCGCTTACCTGTGACGGCAGAATCCGGGAAAACTATTTTACGCTTTTTTCCGAAATGCTGGAAACATGGAAACAACACGAGATCTACAGGTACGAGCGCAGGCCGGAAGTATTGCTGCTTAAGAATTACGATATGGGCAGGTTGAAGGCATGTACGTCGCGGATGGATCCCAATACGCTGTCATCCAATCTTTTCATTCAGGGACCGGACTTCCCGGCGGAGCTTTTTGCAGAGGAAAATGCCGCAGGGCTGGAACAGGACGGCTGTCCGGAAACCTTCGAGGAGAACTGGCTTATGCAGGTCATGGATACGCTGGATGCCATGCACATAGACTATGACCTTTCAGACTGTTACATCGATGCGGACAGGCTGGATGGTTATCGTTATGTGTTTGCGGCCTCTTACAGACAGATGGCGGAATCTTATCAGAGACTTCTGCGGGAATTTGCCGGGGCCGGCGGCGAAAGAGAACTGATCCTGGGACCCTCCCTGCCTCTGGAGGACAGAAGAAGGGAACCATGTCTCTTGTTGGAGTCTCTGTATCGGGAGGGCGGAAAGATCCGGCTTCTTGAAGAAGTGACCGGACAGAGCCTGGAGGAGCTGAATGCTGCAGCAGAATACGTCATTACGGATAGAAGGGTTGAGTGTGCGGTACATACCCGCCGGGACAGCGGCGAGAAGCTGCTCTGGCTGGCAAATGTATCTGCGGAGGCGCTTGCATGCAGGGTGACATTCCGGGGGAAGAGAAGTTTTCAGGGAATCTGGAACAGTCAGGATATGGCAGGGGAGCATGGATGTATGGCGCATATGGAGCCTTATTCAGTGTCCCTGTGGAAGGTCATTGACGTAGCGGCCGCAGTGTAAAGCGTTGGAGGAACGCGCAGGAACGGAGGGGTAAAGTGATAGACAGAAATCTTGTGGTGGAATATCTGGAGCCGGTTTTGTGGGGAAGGCTTTTTAAAATTCTGGAGATTCTCGAGCCTGTCAGGGAAGTGGCGCATGTGTTAATTGAGGAGGACGGATACCGTGCTTTTTTCAGGGGAAAACTGTATGCGCAGGGGGGAAGGGCCGAGTCGATGGAGGATAAATTTCCGGATGCGGATGAGATCAGGATCTACACCCGTGAGACAATAGACGGGTTTTTCCGGGCGGTGCAGGGTAGGGAGAGGTATGATCTGGATATTGATGTGTATCTGCAGTCTCTGTATGAAGAGCTGGCCGTGCGGATGCCGATTCTGTTCCGCAGGAAGCGTCAGGGGAATCTGTGGAGGATCCTGGAGGCGTTCAGCCGGGCGGACAGAGTTTACAATATAGGGATCTTGCAGGGGACGGACTTGTATTTTCAGTGTATACTGGAATTCAGGGCGGGCAAACTGATAAGGATCTCCACTTCTGACCGGTATGGACAGGATGTCTTTGATTGGGAGAAAATCTGTGAAAATGTGAAAAAGGAGTTTCAGGAGGAGGCGGTTCCTATTATGATAACGTTGGAGCGGCTGCAGGAGAAATATGCTGTCTGACCTGCCATCGTCTGTCAGGAGGTATCGATATGATCGGAGCATGGAAATTCGGAAGGTGGTCTGTCAAAACGCAGGTGATGATCGGTGTGATGATCGTCCCTGTGGTCTCCAGCTTTATTCTGCTTGTATTTTTCTACAGGAATATCAGGGCATTTTATGTGGAAAGGGTGCAGGACATACAGCGGCATACGATAGACATGGTGGCGGGGGACTTAGAGGACTTTGTCAAGCAATGCGAGACCGTGTCGGAGCAGGTGCAGGGGCTGGTGGTATTTCAGGAGGACCTGGAGGGGTATTCCGGGAAAACAGCCTATGAGAGACTGCTGCTTGCGCGCAATATCAATGCGCAGCTTCTGAATATTAAGCTGGCCAACAAAGTGGTCGATCATATTTATCTTCTGAATTTTGACGGACAGGGGTTTTCGACGAACGGTGAGTGGAACAAGAGTGTCTTTCTGGAAGGACTTCCGGAAAAACCGGTCATTGACCAGCCCGGACAGAAGATGGTGATACCGCCGAGACAGGCGGAATATGCCTATGGCAGTCATTCCCAAAATGTCCCTCTGCGGATCAGTTATGTGATGTATCTGAACCAGTATACCAAAAGCGGAACGATCGGGCTGGTACAGCTGGATGTAAGGTATTCTCAGCTGGAACATATTATGAAGAATGCTGTATTGGGAGAGGGGGACTTTTCTTTTATCATCGATGAGGAGATGCGGCTGATCTATGCGCCGGAGCGGGAGCTGGCCGGCAGACCCATTGCGGATGCATCCTGTCAGGGCAGGAAGCTGGCGCAGCTTGCAGACAGGCAGGACGGAGAGCAGGCAGGAGGAGATACGGTCAGGGTCAGAAATATTGCGGGAAGCAAGTGGAAACTGGTGCAGGTAAACAGTGATACGCTGCTGAATCAGGAACTGCATAAGGCCATGAAGACGTGGATCCTGGTGCTGGCGCTTTACATCATCTGTGCGACCGCAGTTTCGGTGAGCATAGCCAGAGGCATTACCACACCGATCATGGCCATGATCGACAGTATGAAGGCGGCGGGAAGAGGTAACTTTAAAGTACGGATCTTAGGATCGTATAATAAGGAGCTGGCCAGCCTGTCAGAACATTTCGGACAGATGGTGGCAAAGATCGATCGGTTGATGCAGGAAAATATCCAGAAGGAACATGAAAAGACGGCGCTGCAGATGCAGGCGTTGAATGCCAGGATCAATTCTCATTTTCTGTATAATACCTTGAACGGTATCAAGTGGCAGGCGATCAAGGCAAAGCAGATGCCCATTGCTGAATCCATCGTGGCGTTGACCAGGATTCTGGAGTATAGTTATAAAGACACGGACGATATGGTTTCCATGAAGGAAGAATTTTCTTTTATCAACGACTATGCGTATGTTCAGAATATGCGTTATGACAGTCATATTAAAATACAATATGATATCGATCCGGAAACGGAAAGCTGCAGGATATTGAAGATGCTGCTGCAGCCGATTGTGGAAAATGCGTTTATGTATGCGTTTGATAAAGAACAGCCGGAAAATATCGTGTGGATCAAATGTATCAGACAGGAGAAGAGACTGATAATTACCGTGCGGGATAACGGTAAGGGCTTTGCTTTTCAGGGGATGGACAAACTGACAGGCATAGGACTCAACAACATTCTCCAGAGACTGCGGCTTCATTTTGGAGAGACGTGTGGGCTGGAGATAGACAGCGTGAGCGGAGCGGGTACCTGTGTCACGCTGACCGTTCCGGCGGATCTATGAGGATAAAAGAATGTGGATGCTGATCGTGGATGATGAAGCTTTTGCAAGAGAGGCAGTGATCGAGAGCGTGGACTGGGGACAGTACGGCCTGGAAGTAAAAGGGGTGTCCTCGGCGGCGGAAGCGCTTGCGTTTATGTGCGTGCAGAAAGTGGATATTCTGATGACAGATATCAAGATGCCGCAGAAAGACGGATTGGAGCTGATTGAGGAGGTACATGGGAAGGGGCTTTGGCCGGGCATCATTGTCTTAAGCAGTTTCAATGAATTTGACCTGGTGCGCAATGCCATGCGGCTGGGGGCCGAGGACTATCTGTTTAAACCTTCCATGATGCCGCGGGATATTCTGGATGCCGTATTGAAGGTGAAAGACAGAAGAAGCGGGAAGCATGAATATGCGCCGGAGCGCGGCGTGCAGGAAGTGCAGAAAAGGGAAATGCAGAAGGCGGTGGAGTATATCGGGGCGCATTTGGGGGATAAAGATCTTTCCCTTTCGATGGTCTCGGATCATGTCGGCATGAGCAAGAATTATTTCAGTAAGATCTTCAAGGAAAGTATGGGGGAGAATTTTGTCAACTATGTGACAAGGCTGCGGATGGAGTATGCCAGAGAATTGTATCTTGGCAGTGACAGGAAGATTTATGAAATCGCGGAAATGGTCGGCTATGCAGACTGGCATTATTTCTATAATCTTTACCGGAAAACTTTCGGGCATTCGCTCTCTTATGAAAAAAGAATGTCCGGGGAGCAAAAAGAGAAAACAAAAAAAATGCGTTGACAAGATTTGTATGCTGTATTAAGATAACAGCATACGTCGTGAAACGGACATAAGAATACGGTACGGCACAACAAATTTTAAGGAAGGAGGTAACCGTTATGTTGAATACCAATTTGAACACTAATAAGGTTAGAACGTCAGCAGGCGTTGGCGCAGAATTGAATTATGCAGTACGGAAATTACCTCCGCAGACAGAGAAGAAGGAATGTTTACGTAGATTGTGATGATAGACCGGCAGGCACCGGTGTGTGACAGGGAGACGAACCAGACACAACGGGCCGGATGGGAATCGCATGACCGGATGGGTCAAGACACATAGATATGTAAATTCAGGCTGTGGTAATTTCACCACAGCCTTTTTTGCGCGAATAAGCAGAGTCAAAGACGAGCAACGCGAACGAGGAATGCGAAGCATTACGAGTCTGCTTAATCGAATCTTATATACCAGAAGGGGAGGGGACATTAGTCATGAAAAAGATATCGAGTTACATATGGGATTACAAATTTTCCTATTTTGGGGCGATCGCGTCACTTCTGATCGCGGTCACTCTGGATATGATGGGGCCGCGGCTGATGGCGCTGGTGGTGGATGACGTCATCGTGGGCGGCAATATCGCAGAATTGAAATACCTGCTGCTGGGATTTCTGGGGGTCGGCATCGGTCGATGCGTGTTCCAGTACGTGAAGGAATACACCTTCGATAAGAACGGAATCCGGATCTCGGCCGATATGCGAAGAGACCTGTTCCGGCATGTGCAGGGATTAAGTGCAGACTTCTTTGACAGGACGAATACGGGAGAATTGATGGCCCGGGTCAAAGAGGACATCGACCGTATCTGGGACGCCATCGGTTATGTGGGGATGCTGTTGATCGAGGTGATCTATCATACGTCCATCATCCTGATCTCCATGTATATGCTCAACTGGAAGCTGGCGCTGCTGCCGACGGCGGCCATGCTGATGTGCGGCACCATCGCGCTTTTGATGGAGCGGAAGCTGGGGCAGGTGTACGAGGAGATCAGTGAGGAGAACGCCAAGTTAAATACAGTGGCGGAGGAGAATCTGGCCGGCGTGCGTACCGTAAAGGCTTTTGCGCGGGAGAAGCACGAGATCGGGAAATTTCTTTCCCACAATAAGCGCTACTATGAATTGAACATGCAGCAGTCCAGAGTTTTTGTGCGGTATTATCCTTTTTTCAGTGTTGTCAGCAAAGTACTGCCGATATTGACCATATTAGTCGGTGGCGGTTTCGTGATCAAAGGACAGATGACGCTGGGGCAGATGACCGCTTTCGTGGAGTACTCCACGAACATCGTCTGGCCGATGGAAATGCTGGGATGGCTGACCAACAGCTTCTCGGCGGCGGTGGCATCCAATAAGAAGGTGCGTAAGATCTATGAGGAGAAGCCGACCATCACGGAAAACGCTGAGCCGGTGAGGATAGAGCAGGTGGCGGGTAAGGTCTGTTTCGACCATGTGTCCTTCCACAAAGCAGATATGTACGAGATCCTGCACGATATTTCCTTTACGGTGGAAGCAGGCAGGACGCTGGGCATCATGGGAGCCACGGGAGCGGGCAAGACTTCCATCGTGCAGCTTCTGCAGCGCATGTATGATGCGACGGAGGGCGCCATTTATCTGGATGATGTGAACATCAAAGAGCTGTCTCTGGAGCAGCTGCGCACCAGCGTCAGCTACGTGATGCAGGATGTGTTCCTTTTCTCGGATACCATCAACGACAATATTAAGCTGGGCAAGAAGGAACGTCTGGATTTCAGGACGGTGCGCAGGGCTTCCGCCCAGGCCCAGGCCAGCGAATTCATCGAGCGCATGGAGGAGACTTATGACACCGTGATCGGAGAGCGCGGCGTAGGACTGTCCGGCGGGCAGAAGCAGCGGATCAGCATCGCCCGGGCGCTGGCCAAGCGGGATCCGATCCTGGTGATGGACGATTCCACCTCGGCGCTGGATATGGAGACGGAACAGTTGATCCAGCAGACGCTGCGGGAGCTGGAAGATACGACGAAGATCATAATCGCCCACCGGATCAGCGCGGTACGGCATGCGGATGAGATCATCGTGCTGGAGAACGGTTCTATCGCGGAACGGGGGACACACGAGGAACTGCTGGCGAAGCGGGGACTCTATTTTGAAACTTATGAATCGCAGTACGGCGATATGGATACGGCAGCCGCACTGCAGCAGACGATAAACCTGTTACCTGAAACAGGCAATAGAAAGGAAACGGTAACAGAGGCAGAGCAGCAGAGAGGAGGAGGTAAAGTTGGCAGTCAACTCGTATAAGGATGATGAGCAGAGCGTAGAGCGCAGTAAAGTACAGACACTGCTGCGGCTGTTTCGCTATCTGCTTGATTACAGATGGCAGATCATACTGGTGCTTTTGATCATGGGGTACGGTGTGGCAGTCAGCCTGGTCAACCCGCTGATCATGGAATCAGCTATTGATGATCATATTTCGGTCAAGGATATGGACGGCCTTTACCGTCTGTTGGCCGTGGCCCTTGTCATCAACCTGCTTCTGGTGGTGACGGTGAAGCTGCGGATGTATATTATGGCGAAGGTCTGCAATGAGATCCTTCTGACGATCAGGCAGGAGCTGTATACTCATATCCAGAAGCTGGATTTTGCTTTTTTCGACAGCAGGCCGACGGGGAAGATTCTGTCCCGTATCATCGGGGATATCAATTCCCTGAAGGATGTGTTATCTAATTGTGTGACCACTTTGATCCCAGATGGCCTGACGGTGGTAGCAGTGGTGGTGATCATGGTCTGGAAGAATCCGAAGCTGGCCTTTGCATCCATGCTGGCTATCCCGTTCATGGCGGCGGGTATGGTGTATATTCAGGTAAAAGCGCATCCGCGCTGGCAGGTTTTCCGCAAGAAGTCGGCTAACCTGAATGCCTTTATTCATGAAGATATGGCAGGGATGCGGATCATCCAGAGCTTTCATGCGCAGGGAGAGACCGAACGGACTTTTGACGGGCTGCTGGAAGAGCACCGGCAGGCGTTCGGCCATGCGGTGCGGATGAGTGACGCTTTCGGTTCGGTAATCGATTTCTCCTGGGCCGTAGGCTGTATCCTGCTGTATTTTACAGGTATCGTTGTGCTGGGCGTGGAGGAAGTGTCGCTGGGAACGTTTATCGCTTTTGGCAGTTACCTGACCATGTTCTGGCAGCCGATCCATAATATCAGTAATTTCTATAATCAGCTGGTGACGAACATAGCGGGTGCGGAGCGTATCTTTGAGATTCTGGATACGCCGCCGGCCATCGCGGACGAGGCGGGGGTGATCGATATGCCGTCGATCGAGGGTGAAGTGACTTTTGCCCATGTGACCTTTTCATATGATGACAAGGTAAAGGTGCTGGATGACGTGAATTTCCGCATCCGACCGGGGGAGACCATCGCACTTGTGGGGC
>CAMWLJ010000078.1 GCA_947175055.1 uncultured Lachnospiraceae bacterium
GAATCTGAAATTCTGCTCGCGTCCTCAGCGTAAAACGCTTCGGAATGGAGGAAAAGATGGAAAAATGGGCACGGGCAATGTATCAGCCGAGTCTTCCGCTGGGGGGAGAACGGGCAAAGGCTGACGGGCAGCAGAGAGCATATTGAGCTGTCGAAGAATGCGGCGAAGGAAGGTATGGTCCTTCTCAAAAATGAGGGTGGCTTGCTCCCTCTTGCAAAGGGCACTAAGCTGGCGGTATTTGGCAAGGCGGCTTTTGACTACGTGAAAGGCGGAGGCGGCAGCGGAGACGTGACGGTGGCTTATGTCCGCAACCTGTATGAAGGGCTGCAGATGCAGCAGGAGTGTGTCAGCGTTTATGAACCGTTGTGCGAGTATTACAGGAAGGACGTGGAGCAGCAGTATGCCGAAGGCCATGCGCCGGGCATGACTGTGGAGCCTGCGGTGTCGCAGGAGCTTCTGGCGAAAGCAAGGGCTTATACGGATACGGCCCTTATCACGATCTGCCGGTTTTCCGGGGAAGGCTGGGATCGGAAGAGCGTGGTGGACGATAATAAGGAACATCTCTCGGAGGGCGAACGGCAGATGGCGGAGGCGTCGGCGAAGATCTTTAAAGACGGCGATTTTAACCTTTCCGTGGATGAGGCAGCCATGGTGGCGGCAGTGAAGCAGAGCTTCCCGAAGGTGGCTGTAGTCATGAACGTGGGCGGTATGGTGGATACTTCCTGGTTTGTGGAGGATGATAAGATCGGTGCAGTGCTGATGGCATGGCAGGGCGGTATCGAGGGCGGTCTGGCTGCGGCGGAACTTCTGGTGGGGAAGGGCAATCCTTCCGGCAAGCTTTCCGATACTTTTGCGAAATCTCTGCAGGACTATCCTTCTACTTATAATTTCCACGAGTCCAAGGCCTATGTGGACTACACGGAAGACATCTATGTGGGCTACCGTTATTTCGAGACCATCCCGGGCGCGGCGCAGAAGGTGAATTATCCCTTTGGTTTCGGTCTTTCCTATACCACCTTCGAGGTGGAAGCCGGCTGGGCAGGTGAGCAGGACGGCATGGGCAGTGTACGTGCGCAGGTGACGAATACCGGACAGGTGGCAGGCAAAGAGGTTGTGCAGGTTTATTTCGAGGCGCCGCAGGGGCTTTTAGGGAAACCGGCCAGACAGTTGATCGCTTTTAGGAAGACGAGGGAGCTTAAGCCCGGCGAGACACAGACCCTTGTCCTCACCTTTGCCATGGAAGATATGGCGTCCTATGACGACCTGGGTAAGATACAGAAATCTGCCTATGTACTGGAACAGGGAACCTATGCATTTTACGTGGGGACGTCCGTGCGTGACGTATGCAAGCTGGCGTTTGAATACACGGTGGCACAGAACCGGGTGACAAAGCAGTTGACAAAGCTGCTTGCGCCCACACAGCTGGACAAGAGAATGCTGGCAGACGGCAGCTTCGAGACGCTGGTACCAAGAGAGCCTAATGACCCCAATGCCAGTGAACTTGTGCGGATGAGCGAGGAACAGATGGACGGTTATACACCTGCGGTGCGGGCGAGAGAAGCTTACAAGGTGTGGAACGGTCCCTACAAAGAAGGTGTACGTCCTTTCATAGAAGTTGCAGAAGGGAAGATGAGTGTGCAGGAATTCCTGGCACAGCTGCCGGATGAAGAGGTGGCCTGTCTCCTGGGCGGACAACCTAATCTTGGGGTGGCCAATACGTTCGGCTATGGCAATCTGCCGGAGTACGGTGTGCCTTCCGTTATGACGGCGGATGGCCCTGCGGGACTGCGCATTAAGCCGGAGTGTGGTGTTACGACGACCTGCTGGCCTTGTTCCACGCTTCTGGCCTGCACCTGGGATCCGGAAGTGGTAGAAGCCGTAGGCGCGGCAGGGGGCGCGGAAGTGAAGGAGAACAACATCGCTCTGTGGCTGACACCGGCGGTGAATATTCACAGAAGCCCTCTGTGCGGCCGGAATTTTGAATATTATTCGGAGGATCCTTTCTTGGCGGGCAAGCTTGCAAGTGCCATGGTGAGAGGTATCCAGTCTAACCGGATTGGGGCCACAGTGAAGCATTTTGCCCTCAACAACAAGGAGACGAACCGTAAGAACAGTGACTCCCGGGTATCGGAGCGGGCGGCCAGGGAGATCTACCTGAAGGCCTTTGAGATGATCGTGAAGGAAGCGGATCCATGGTCCATTATGACTTCCTACAATATCATCAACGGTCACCGGGCTTCGGAGAACCGGGATCTGTTGGAAGGGATCCTGCGCGGCGAATGGGGCTATAGGGGTTGCGTGACCACAGACTGGTGGACCTGCGGTGAACATTATAAAGAGGTCAAAGCGGGTAACGATATCAAGATGGGCTGCGGCCATCCGGCACGCCTTCTGGAAGCACTGGAAAAGGGTTGTCTGACCAGGCAGGAGATGGATGCCTGTGCGGAAAGGATCCTGGAGATGATATTGAAGATTGACTGATCTTAGGTCTGCGGTTTACGCGAAGCGGCGGGAACGGACAGGAGATTGAAGACTCGTCAATGGGCAGCTGCGATCGTCAGCATCAGAGACAGTACAGAAATGGAGAAAACTATAAGATTATGAAAAGACAAGCATTTAACCCTTATCTTCCGTCCTGGGAATATATCCCGGACGGAGAACCCTATGTATTTGACGGAAGGGTGTACGTGTATGGCTCCCATGACCGTTTCCGCGGTCATGCCTATTGCCTCAACGATTATGTATGCTGGTCCGCTCCGGTGGACGATCTGGGAGACTGGCGTTATGAGGGCGTGATCTATCGCAAGACACAGGATCCTTTTAATCCGGAAGGCATGATGTGCCTCTACGCGCCGGATGTTACGGTAGGGCCGGACGGCAGATACTATCTGTATTATGTTCTGGATAAGAAGGCGGTGGTGTCTGTCGCGGTGTGCGATACACCGGCCGGCCAATACGAATTCTATGGGTATGTACATTATCAGGACGGCACTTTGCTCGGCGAACGGGAGGGGGATGAGCCCCAGTTCGATCCCGGCGTACTGACGGAAGGAAGCAGGACCTATCTGTATACAGGGTTCTGTGCGATCGGTGATGTTACGAGGACGGGCCCTATGGGGACGGTGCTGGATGCAGATATGCTGACGATCCTGGAGGGGCCGGTGAATATTGCGCCCAGCCAGCCTTACAGCGCCGGCAGCAGCTTCGAGGGGCATGAGTTCTTTGAAGCGTCTTCGATCAGGAAAAAGGAGAACACCTATTATTTTATCTATTCCTCAGTAGCGATGCATGAACTGTGTTATGCTGTAAGTGAGGATCCTATGAAGGGGTTTGTCTACGGCGGCGTGATCGTGAGCAATGCAGACCTGCATATTGATTCTTATAAGCCTGCCGGGAGAAATATGGCTTACGGCGGCAACAACCATGGCAGTATCGTGGAGATAGCAGGCAAATGGTATATTTTCTATCATCGACAGACAGACGGCACCAACTTCAGCAGACAGGGCTGTATCGAGCAGATTTCCTTCAGGGAGGACGGCAGTATCCCGCAGGCTGAGATCACTTCCTGCGGAGCCAACGGCGGACCGCTGATCGGTAAAGGGGAATATCCCGCCTATCTGGCCTGTCATTTATTTGCCAACGAGCCGGCGCTCACCACGGGTGCGCCCGGCGAGTGGATGGACTGCCGTTTTCCCAAGGTAACGCAGGATGGAAAAGACGGGGATGAGGAAGCCGGTTACGTGGCGAACCTGCGTGACGGCGCCCATGCCGGGTTTAAGTACTTTGACTGTAAGGGCATCACAAGAGTGTCGATCCGTGTACGTGGCTACTGTAAAGGCGCTTTTGGTGTAAAGACTAAGTGGGACGGCGACGTGCTGGGATGGATCCCGGTAGGATTCACCAATGAATGGCAGGAATACAGTGCGGATATTGCGATCCCGGACGGAATCCATTCCCTGTATTTCGTATATCAGGGAACCGGAGCGGCAAACCTGGCATCTTTTGCGCTGGATTGAAGGATTCCTATTCATGGTATCGACTATAGGAACTGTTCCGAATTGACATACCATATCTTTTTTCCTTTCTGTATATGGTTTTGGCGAAGATCAGATGTCTGTTGTGACTTGATCGGCCGAAATTTGTCGAAAATTTATACGCACGAAAGCTTGCATAAATGTCTGATTATAGATTATGCTATTTCCTGATAAGAGTAAGCTGTTGAAAGGGGTTCTTCTTATTTTGCATGGTGGGATTTATTAGGAGGGTTTTGATGGAATCTATCTGGGTGACAGAAACGAGTATCAGAAGGCGTGCGCCGCTTTCGGGAGATCTTCAGACAGAAGCGGTGGTCATTGGAGCAGGAATGGCCGGTGTGTTGACGGCCTACTATCTGCAGCAGGCGGGGATTAAGACGGTGGTTGTGGAAGCTGACAGGATCGGCAGCGGGCAGACAAAGAATACGACGGCTAAGATAACTTTCCAGCATGGTTTGCTCTATGACCGCCTGATTCATACACTTGGCAGCAGGGGGGCTTTTGCCTATTACGCTGCCAATGAAGATGCCATCGAGGCGTATGAACATCTGATCCGGGAAGAGGGGATCGACTGTGATTTTGTCAGGTGCCCGGCCTGTCTGTATTCGCAGAAAGAAGAGGCGGTCCTAAAGTGGGAAGTGCAGGCGGCATCGTCGATCGGCATGGCTGCCGTGTTTGAAAAGGAAAGTGAACTGCCGTTTCCTGTAGCGGGAGTGATGAAGGTTGACAAACAGGCCAGATTTGATCCGCTGAAATTCCTGTCTGCCATATCCGAGAAAGTAACGGTATATGAGCGGACGAAAGTACTGAAAGTCGAGGAAGACCAGGTACTGACTGACCACGGATGCGTGACGGCGCGGCACGTCGTGTTTGCCTGTCATTATCCGTTTATCAACATGCCGGGATATTATTTTGCGAGAATGCATCAGGAGCGCAGCTATGTGGTGGCCTTGGAAGGTGCGGAGCGGATAGAGGGCATGTATCTCGGGATCGACCGGGATGGGCTGTCTTTTCGCCGGCAGGGAGAAACGCTGCTGCTTGGCGGCGGCAGCCATCGAACGGGCCGGAATGAGAAAGGCGGACAGTATGCCTGGCTGCGGGATAAGGCGGAGACGTTCTATCCCGGAAGTCAGGTGATCAGGCAGTGGTCCGCGCAGGATTGCATGACGCTGGACGGTATTCCGTATATCGGTCGTTTTTCAGCCCGCAAGCCAGATTGGTATGTGGCGACAGGATTCGGAAAGTGGGGAATGACTTCGTCTATGGTTGCGGCTCAGATCCTGACGGCTTTGATCACAGAGCAGAGATGTCCGGTGGCGGGTGTCTTTTCTCCACAAAGAAGGCTCACGGGCGAGGCAGTGAAAGAACTGGGTATTCAAAGCGTGTATGCGGTAAAAGGGCTTATGAAGCACTTTCTGCCTGCGAAGCAGGGCAGGATCGTGCCGAATTGCCCGCACATGGGCTGCAGGCTTCAGTGGAATCCGGAAGAGGAGACTTACGACTGCCCGTGCCATGGATCCCGTTTTGACGAAAACGGGCATTTGCTTGACGGGCCGGCACAGAATAATTGCCGCAGGAGATGACTTCTGCGGCAGTTCCATGTGCAGTATAATGTCGGTAACAGTTCAGCCTTGCACTATTCCGCGAGTAAAATCGCTCTGTATGCGATTTTGTGAGTTATGCAAGCGCCAAAATTTTGCTAAGCGGATCCGGCGTGTAGGCTGCGTGCGGCCTGGGCTTAGATCAAATTGGCGAACAGGGAAGCACCGATAACGGTCACCAGCCCTGCTACGGCGATGGCCAGGCTGCTCATGGCTCCTTCGATCTCTCCCATCTCCATGGCTTTGGCCGTGCCGATCGCGTGAGAGGCCGTACCCAGCGCCAGACCTTTTGCGACGGGTTCTTCGATGCGAAACAGTTTGTATACGAATTCGGCAATCATGTTGCCCAGAATACCGGTGACGATAATGACGGCCACGGTGATCGTGGGAATACCGCCCAGTTCTTCGGAGACGCCCAATCCGATGGCGGTGGTAATGGACTTTGGAAGCAGCGTCACGTACTGCTCATGATCGAGTCCGAACAATTTTGCCAGCAGGAAAACGCTCATAAGGCTTGCCAGAACGCCGGAGGCAATACCGCCTGCCACGGCTTTTATATTATTCTTGAGCAGGGTGAGCTGTCGGTAAAGAGGCACCGCAAGGCATACGGTGGCCGGTGTGAGCAGATAACTGATATAAGATGCACTTTCGTTGTACTGGCTATATTCCACATCCAGAAGGGACAGGATCGCCATGACGCAGATCGTCCCGATCAGCAGCGGATTTAAGACCGCCAGCTTGAATTTTTTCTTTAAAAGAAGTCCACCCTCGTACGCGGCGAGACTGATCACTGCACCGAAAAATACGGAATCGGTCAACATATCCTGCATTTTATAAACCATACCTTTCCCAGGAAACTTTTTGTAAAAGCTTTTCCCTTTTGAATCCTATTCAACTATTATTCCACGCTTTCATTCCTGCGGAGAATGAGTCAGGTGTCGTGCTTAAAGCGGGCCCTTTGCTGCTTTGGTAAAGTCTGTCTTTTGCTGCGGGGCTTGTGCCGGATCATGCGTTGTGTGACCTGACCGGTCACGACCATGACGATCACGGTGGTGATAAGGGTGATCGCGATCACAGGCATACAGACGGGTCTAAGGACCGGCCAGGCATCCAGCAGGCCTACGGCGGCGGGAATGAACATGACCGGCATGATCTCGATCAGGAAATCTGCGACAGCGCTTACCTGCTCCGTTTTCAGAATCCCGGTGCACAGGGCAGTGAACATGAGCACCAGGCCGTAAACGCTTGCAGGAACGGGAAGCGGTATCAGATCGTGCAAGATCTCGCCGAGAAACGCAACAAAAAGAATGATACAAAACTGACGTAAATATTTCATGAGTTCTTCTCCCTTCAGGTATCAGGAAACCTGTTATATGGCCTGTCTTCTGCGGCTTTGTGCGTCATTGACTGTATGAGGCGTGAATCGGCCCGGCGAAGATCGTGTGTACCAGTAGACATCATAGAGCACATACTATCAGCCGTCAATAGGAAAAAGAGTCTTTGCCGGATCCGGATGTTTCGTAAGATTTTATTTGATATTTATATAATTTTATTTTATCCTGTTATGTGTAGAAGTCAATTCCGTATAAGATATTTCGGAGATCTATACCGACTGTCCTATGGCATGGTCAAAGCGGTATTGGACAAAACAGGCCGGTGATTGCGCGTATTGACGTATAAATGAGCAGAAGACTGCGGATTGGGAAGCAAGGAGGAAAGAACCTGTTATGAGAAAGAGAAAGTATTATATGTGTCTGTCGTTGTGTCTGTTGTCGGTGACAATGGGGATGCTGGGAGGCTGCGGCGGAAAAGAACAGAACGAAGCGGCGCAGACCGGTGAGGTGGTCGTGGAGGAGGCAGACACAGGGGCAGATAGCGGAGAAGAAGCGGGAGCGACGGATGAGACAGGAGAAGAAGCGGAGGCGGACAAAGCAGGGCAGTCTGCAGGGATCGCCTTCGAGGCGCAGGATCTGGAAGGGAATATCGTCACGGAAGAAGTCTTCGCAGATTCCAGACTAACGATGGTCAATGTGTGGGCAACCTACTGCAATCCCTGCCTGAGTGAAATGCCGGAATTGGGTGAGCTTGCCGGAGAGTATGCGACGGAGGAGTTTCAGATCATCGGTATCATCAGCGACGTACAGGAAGGAGCAGAACTGGAGAATACAGTGTATGCGGCAACGCTGGTGGAACAGACCGGGGCAGCCTATCCGCATCTGCTGTTGAATGAATCCTTGTTCAATGCAATGTTAAGCGGTGTGAGCGCCGTGCCGACGACATTTTTTGTGGATGAGAATGGAGAAGTGCTGGATACGGTCGTGGGCGCCATGGATAAGGATTCGTGGAAGGAGAAGATCGATGGACTTCTTAAAGAATGACGCAGGAGACAGGGGTATATCTGCCCGCAGGCGCGTGGGAGGATACGGCTGGCTGCCAGGTGTACTGCTTGGGATCATATTTCTTTGGATCGGCGCAGCGCAGGGGCAGTTTGGCGTTATCTGGCGCAAAGCGGTGATGATCTGTCTGGAATGCATCGGTATCGGATGATTACAACAGATTTTAGTTTGTGTCCGGAAAGATATGAGGTGCAAGTATGAATAAGATTCGGCTGGCTGTACAGCTTGTTTTTACGATCGTGACCAACGGATATATGTACGGTTTTATGAATGGAAAAATATATCAGGGCAATCTGAAATATATGTGTGTTCCGGGGCTGAACTGCTATTCCTGTCCCGGAGCGGTGATGTCCTGCCCTATCGGAGCATTGCAGGCGTTATTAAATCAGCAGGGGCTTACCGTGCCCTTTGGAGTGTTGGGATTCTTTTTTGTGGTTGGGAGCCTGCTCGGCCGGGTGGTCTGCGGTTGGCTGTGCCCTTTCGGACTGGTGCAGGATCTGCTGCATAAGATACCGGTCTTCCGGAAGAGGAAAAGGCTGCCCTTTCACAATATCCTGAAACATGGGAAGTACGTTACGCTTGTGCTTTTGGTCTGCGTGGGTTCCATGTTTCTGTTCAGTGGGTTTGCCAAGATTCCGGCATTCTGCAAGTATCTGTGTCCTTCCGGGACACTGCTTGGCGCTTTGCCGCTGCTTAGCAGGAACGAACTGCTGCGCAGTCAGATCGGCGGGCTCTTCTATTGGAAACTCGGTGTGCTGCTCTTTCTTTTGCTCCTTTCGGTCAAGGTATTCAGGCCCTTCTGCCAGTATCTGTGTCCGCTGGGAGCGATCTACGGCTGGTTCAACCGGTTCAGCCTTGTGCAGATCCGGTGGGAGAAGGAGAAGTGTATCTCATGCGGCGCCTGTGAGAGGGCCTGTCCGGTGGCGCTTGACGTGCAGGAGATTTCCGTTTCACCGGAATGTATACGCTGCGGCAAGTGCGTAGGCGCCTGCCCGACAAAGTGTCTGCAGTTTTCCGGTTTCAAGGCGGGCAGTGTGGTTTCCGGAAAAAAGGAGGCTTGAGGCGCGGAGCGGCATCGCCGGCGCCTGGATGAAGACAGGCGTGGATACCATGGTGTCTGATGCGGGCAGGAAGCGGGATCTGCTGAATGGCGAATGGCAGTATGCGGTGGATCAGTATGATACTTGTCTGCGGCAGAAATGGTACAAGGAGCGGTATTTTGGCAGGCATTTTATCGAGAAAAGGAAGGTTAAAGGAACGGCAGGAGTTGCCTGCTGTGAGGATCTGGCTTTGATAGGAGGAGGGGAATTTTAATATGAATCAAAATGAGACGGGGCAGCAGTCCTATACAAAGGTCTCTTTGGTATTTAAGTTTCTGCACGGGAGTAAGCGGTATTTTCTGATCAGTATTGCTGCCGCGTTGTGTGTAACGGGGGTGGATATGCTGTCGCCGCAGCTGATCCGGACCACCGTGGACGGTATTCTGGGCGAGAATGCGCTGCAGCTGCCGGGATTTCTGGTGGATCTGGTGGAACGGATCGGCGGCGTGGGTTATCTGCGGGAGCGTCTTTGGCTGATTGGAGGTCTGCTCGTTCTTCTGGCGCTGCTCTCGGTCACTTTCCGCTATCTTTTTATACTCTTTAATTCCAGGGGGGCGGAGAGTCTGGCGGAGACAATGCGGAACTGCCTGTTTTCCCATATCCAGAGGCTTCCTTTTGCCTGGCATATGCAGAACCAGACAGGGGATATCATTCAGCGCTGCACTTCGGATGTGGATATGGTGAAGAATTTCATATCGGAACAGTTGACGTCTGTTTTTCGGATCGTTATCCTGATCATCCTGTCTTTGCTTTTCATGTTTTCCATGAATGCGAAACTGACGCTGGTGGCGCTGGCTTCCATTCCCATCATTATTGCGTATTCTACTTATTTTCATTCCAAAATAAGCAGCCAGTTCATGAAATGTGATGAGAATGAGGGTATCCTGTCTACCATTGCGCAGGAAAATCTGACCGGTGTGCGGGTGGTGCGCGCATTCGGCCGGGAGAAATACGAGAAGGATCGTTTCGAGAAGCAGAATAATATCTACACGAACCTGTGGATCAGGCTGTGCCGGTTACTGGCCTTGTTCTGGGGAGCTGGGGATCTGATCTCCGGTCTGCAGGTCATGCTGATCGTTATCTTTGGTTCTGTCTTCTGTGTCAGAGGAAGTATGACTGCCGGGGAATTCATTGCCTTTATCTCTTATAATGCCATGCTGACCTGGCCTGTTCGCTCTCTGGGGCGTATGATCGCCGAGATGAGCAAAGCAGGCGTTTCCATCGAGCGTATCCGCTATATCATGAATTCTCCCGTGGAGCAGGACAAGCCGGATGCCGTAACGCCGGATATGAACGGCGATATTGCATTTGAGAATGTTACCTTTGCCTATGCGGATACGCCGATTCTTTCCGATATCAGCTTTCGGATTCCGCAGGGGACTACGTTCGGCATTCTGGGCGGCACCGGATCCGGCAAATCTACGCTGATGCATCTGTTAAACCGCCTTTATGATCTGCCGCCGGAAAACGGACGGATCACCATTGGCGGTGTTGATATTACGGACATGAAGGGAAGCTGGGTGCGTTCCCATATCGGCATGGTGCTGCAGGAACCCTTCCTGTTCTCCCGCACGATCGCGGAGAATATCGGCATTACACGCCGGAATATGGAGTTGTCCGATATCCGCTGGGCGGCATCCATCGCCTGCGTGGACGATGCCATCACGGAATTTACGAACGGTTACGATACCGTTGTGGGCGAGCGGGGCGTCACGCTGTCCGGCGGACAGAAACAGCGGACGGCCATGGCGCGCATGTTGACCCAGCAGACGCCGATCATGATATTCGACGATTCCTTGTCGGCGGTTGACGCCGAGACGGATGCAAGGATCCGTCAGGCACTGAAGAAGAATTTGCGGGGATCCACTGTGATCCTGATTTCCCACCGGGTCACCACGCTGATGCAGGCGGAATGTATCCTGGTGCTGGATAAGGGGCGGATCGCCGAAATGGGTTCCCACGAGGAATTGATGGAGAAAGGCGGCATCTACCGCCGGATTTACAATATGCAGATGACTTTACCGGAGGAGGTGGCGGCACATGGCGTATAAGAAAGACGAGCAAAAGGAATATGTATCGCTTCCCTGGTTTGGGATCAACAAGTTGCTGCCGTATTTAAAGCCCTATCGCCGTATCATCTTCTGCATGATATTTCTGGGACTGACAGGCGGCCTGGTGGATATCGTACTGCCGCTTTTCCAGCGGTATGCCCTGAATCAGTTTATTGCCGCAGGGACGCTTAACACATTGGGCGGTTTTATCGCAGCGTACATCATGGTGCTGGCTTTTCAGGTGGTGGCAAACACGAGTTCGGCGTATCAGGCGTGTCAGATTGAAATGTATGTGGGCAGAGATATGAAGCGGGCCAGTTTCGATCATCTGCAGACGCTAGCCTTTTCCTATTATAATCAGAACAGCGTGGGCTATATCCACGCCCGGGTCATGAGCGATACCAACCGTATCGGCAGCCTTGTGTCCTGGGGCCTGATGGACGGCATCTGGAATATGTCCTACATTCTGGGGGCCGTGGTGGTCATGCTGACCATCAACTTTAAGCTGGCGCTGTGGGTACTGGCCATTGTGCCGCTTACCGCGCTGGCGGCAGCCTTTTTCCAGAAGAAGCTGGTGCTCTTAAACCGCCGTATCCGGGAGATCAATTCCCAGATCACCGGCAACTTCAACGAAGGCATCACCGGAGCCAAGACAACCAAGACACTGGTGATCGAGGAGAAAATGGAGCAGGATTTTGACGAAACCACTGCCGAGATGAAACGTACTTCCGTACATGCGATGCACTATCGGGCTTTGTTTTCTTCG
The DNA here is from genome assembly GCA_947175055.1 of uncultured Lachnospiraceae bacterium. Lineage (GTDB taxonomy): Bacteria > Bacillota > Clostridia > Lachnospirales > Lachnospiraceae > UBA3282. The sequence goes on from CAMWLJ010000078.1 coordinate 11,949, forward strand.
ATGATCTCGTTCTCTTCGTCGATGGCGCTGGCTGTGGTGTTGTGGCGGGGCGGCATCATTACCCTGCAGGGGGTGATCGAGATCGGCACTCTGTCGGTCTTCATGTCTTATGCACTGGGCCTGATGGAGCCGGTACAATGGATCGTGCGCGCTGTTTCCGATCTGATCACCGTGCAGGTGAATGTGGAGCGTTTTACCAGACTGATGGAGACGGAGTCTGATGTCAGGGATACGCCGGAAGTGGTTGCCAGATACGGAGATTCTTTTGAGCCTTTGCGGGAGAACTGGGAACCGCTGTACGGGGATATCACCTTTGAGGATGTATCGTTCAAGTACCCGGACGGCGACGAGTATGTGCTGGAGCACTTTGACCTTCATGTGCCGCAGGGCACCAATGTGGCGATCGTGGGGGAGACCGGCGCCGGCAAATCCACGCTGGTCAATCTGGTCTGCCGTTTCTTTGAACCGACGTCGGGACGGATCCTGATCGACGGTAAGGATGCCAGAGAGCGTTCGCAGCTGTGGCTGCACAGCAACATCGGCTATGTATTGCAGACGCCCCATCTGTTTTCCGGCACGGTGCTGGAAAATCTGCGCTACGGGAATCCGGATGCCACTATGGAACAGATCGAGGCGGCGGTAAAGAGTGTATCCGCCGATGCCGTGATCGCCCGTATGGATAAGGGCTATGACAGTGATGTGGGAGAGGGCGGAGACCTGCTTTCCACCGGGGAGAAGCAGCTGCTCTCCTTCGCCAGGGCGATTTTGGCCGATCCGCGTATTTTCGTGTTGGATGAGGCGACCTCTTCGATCGATACTGTAACCGAGAAGCTGATTCAGGATGCCATCGAGCATCTGATGAAAGGGCGCACCTCTTTTGTCATCGCCCACCGACTTTCCACCATCCGGCAGGCGGATGTGATCCTGGTGGTGCATGACGGTAAGATCGTTGAGCAGGGGACCCATCCGGAACTGATCGCAAAGAAGGGCGCTTACTATAACCTGTATACCAGGCAGTTCCAGGAGGAAGCCGTGGAGGATGCTTTCGAGGGGAAGGAGATGTGAACCGGTATTACTAAATGACATAAATCTCAATCTCCTGCGCAAGACAACTGCGTGAGCAATTTGTACAGTATGCCTGTCTGAAATCGGAAAATATGCTTGCATGGCTGCATATTGTCAGATAAAATAGTATCATAT
>CAMWLJ010000079.1 GCA_947175055.1 uncultured Lachnospiraceae bacterium
GCGGACAAACGGTTTTCAAGACCGCCTCGTTATGACCACTTCGATACCTCTCCGGGTTTGTCTTGCGCCTACCCTCTCGGTCAGCGCGAAATTCATTCTAGCAAAAATAATTTCCAATGTCAACCTATTTTTTCACAAATTTCAAAAAATTTTTCACAAGGGCCTGCAAAGCCCATTTTATGCGGCTTGCAAAAGAATCCCATGTCCGCAAATTGCTGGTGTCAAACGGACCGTCAAGAAAAATTTCAGTCTCCTGCACAAGACAAGTGCGTGAGCAATTTATGCAAGAAGTCCATAAAAAATTTAGAAGAGCGTCTTTCCACATCCTGATCCATATAGGAAATTCGGAAATTCAAAAATCATAAAGATTTGGTATATGATAAAAAGGCCTCCGCCGTCAGCAGATCTTCCGGCGTGGTAATCTTGATATTCTCGTAATCCCCTTCCACCAGTTTGACTGGCAGCCCCATCAAAGTCTCGACTACCATAGCATCGTCCGTGATCCGGATTCCTTCTGCCGTCATTCTCTCTTTCTCCCGCAGCAGCTTTTCATAAGCTTCTATGATCAGTGCGCACTCGAACACCTGAGGCGTCTGAATCTGCCAGACAAGGCTGCGGTCCGGTGTCTGCGCCGCAAAACCGTCCCGATCCGCGATCTTGATCGTATCTTTCACCGGCATCCCCGTCACGCAGGCACGGAACTGCTCCACCGCTTCATAATTCCGGCGCAGGATCGCTTCCGTAAGAAACGGCCTGGCACCGTCATGAATGAAAAGATACCCGTCCCGGTTTGGCACCCGCATATCTCCGGCCTTGATCACCTGCAGGGCCTGGTATACGGAATCATAGCGTTCTTTGCCGCCGGCCGTGATCGTGTCCACCTTCCGAAATCCATAGCGCTCCACGATCTCTTCCTGCACATAAATGATATCTTCCGCTCCGGTAACCAGAATACAGTCATCGATCACCGCAGACTCTTCCACCGCCTGCAGCGCATACCAGATGAGCGGCTTACCGCACAGTATCATATATTGTTTCGCCACGTCGCTCTTCATCCGGCTTCCGCTTCCCGCCGCCAGCACGATCGCAGTACATCGCTTCTTTGCCATCTCCAACACCTTTCCTCCATCGATGCCCAACGTTTCCTTTACCACCGCCCATGGATTCCTGCGCCCCACAGACAGCCCGCCGCGAAAGCATATACCGCTGGCAGCGCAGCGCACGCCTACATCCTCTCTCCCAGCTTCAAATTCGGCACTGCATTCAGGTCATAGCCATGCCGCACGCCGTTACAGAACTCGTAATAAGCGGCCGCCCCGATCATCGCCGCGTTGTCCGTACACAGAATCGGAGAAGGATGATAGAAGGCAATCCCCCGCTCGGCGCAGGCCTTCTCCAACGCGTTCCTGAGCGCCGTATTCGATGCCACGCCTCCCGCTATGGCAAACTTATGCATATCACACATTTCCATGGCCTGCATGGAATGTTCCACCAGGACGTCCACCACCGCCTTCTGAAAGGAAGCCGCCACATCCGCCTGGCAGACAGGAAGGTCTTTCATTTCACAGGAATTCAGATAATTCAACACCGCCGATTTCAGGCCGCTGAAGCTGAAATCATAGACAGAATCAGCTACTTTCGCCCGGGGGAATTTGATCGCATCAGGATTGCCCTCCCGCGAAACCCTGTCAATCTTGGGCCCGCCGGGATATCCCAAACCGATCGCTCTCGCCACCTTGTCAAAAGCCTCCCCCGCTGCGTCATCCCGGGTACGCCCTAAGATCTCATACATTCCGTACTCCTTGACCACTACCAGATGGGAATGTCCTCCTGACACCACCAGACAGACAAATGGCGGCTCCAATTCTTTATTTTCTATATAATTGGCGCTGATGTGCCCTTCGATATGATGCACGCCAATTAGCGGAATACCGGATGCAAAACTGATCGCCTTGGCCGCCGACACGCCCACCAACAGTGCCCCGACCAACCCCGGCCCATACGTCACTGCCACGGCATCCATATCCTGAAGCCTTCTGTCCGCCGCCTTAAGCGCCTCCGCGATCACCTGATCGATCCGTTCGATATGCTTCCTCGATGCGATCTCCGGCACCACTCCACCGTACAGCGTATGTAAATCTATCTGAGAAGAAATGATATTCGACAAAACCTCCCTGCCATTTCTGACAACTGCAACTGCCGTCTCATCGCAGGAGCTTTCGATAGCCAGTATCGTCACATCTTCTTTTCTGCACGCTTCCACTGTCTGCATGTCCCCGTCCTTTCTATAGTTAACGACATTAAAAATTTCGTTTTCGGTCCTGTAAAAGCTCCCGTATATGGCTTTAGCAGGAACCCGAGGCAGAAATAAGAATGCGGCATCGCGTCCAAAACCGCCATACCGCCTCAATCAAATACTCCGCTGCAAGCAGCCACTCACCTCGTTGCTCGCGGGAATAAATTCCCCTGAAAATGCAATCCACAAAGCCGGTAATTCCAGTCATTTACCCTCACTCATTCACCAGATCCCAGCCCATGATCTTCCAATGTCCCGCCTCATCCTTACGCAGAACAAACTGTTCCAGGGAAGGCACATTGCCCGCGCCCTGTTTCACGTAAAAATTGCAGTACAGACGAGCACAGGAATCTTCTTTCTCCGTAAAAAATTCCACGTCCGTACTAGGTGACACCTCATAGCCTACTATGGTATATTTGTTATCCTTCATGCTGGCGATCTCAGACCGCAGATCCTTCATATAATCTTCTTGAGATTTGTTGCCGATCAGCTCCTCGTCATACAACAGCTGAATCTGTGTGGCCAGATCCTCCAGATCCTCCTCCGAGTATTCCTCATTGTAGAAACACTTGGTGATCTCCGCAAAATATTTTACAACTTCTTTCGGCGTGGGCGGATAATTCCGTTCCAGATCCTTCTGCAGGACCTTCTGCACCGCCGTTGACTCAACCACCTCTTCCCCTTTTGACCGGGACTTATGGGTAAGATAAAAAGCAAATCCCCCGATGACTACAACAAGAATTATACAAGTGATGACTATACTGATCACTCCGGAACGTTTCATAAATAATCCTCCATCCTTGCTCGACCTACACACCTGAGCGCAAACATTTGCGGCCGCGGTCCGAGCCACGGCCCTGCCGGTCCCTGCATCCGTTCATGAGTATACTTCACGCCACATTGAATGTCTACGATTCCTCAAACATAAGATTCACACTTCTGCCGTCTTTGGCAGCGACCGCATTGGGAAAAATGGCCCGTACCTCGCGCATATATTCTTCAGGACGGGTCAGCGAAGGACTGTAATGTGTCAGCCACAATTCCTTTACATCCGCCCTCCTCGCCAGCTCCGCTGCCTCGTAGAAAGTCATGTGTTTGTATTCTCTTGCCTTTTGCTGTTTCTCAGGCTCTCCGTACATGCCCTCACAGATAAAAAGATCGGCTCCCGCCGCCGCACGCACAATGCTTTCCGTAGGCCTTGTATCTGTGCAGTACGTTACTTTCAATCCTTTGCGTGGCTCCCCCAGCACCATGTCCGGTGTGAGCGTTCCCGCTTCTGTCTCTATTATCTCACCTTTTTGCAGCCGATTCCAGTAGTTTTTTGGAATATTTAACTGTAACGCCCTGTTAACGTCAAACCGGCCAATTCTTTCCACTACTATATTATAACCGTAACAGAGCACATTGTGATTGACTCTGTAAGTCTCGATGCGGAATCCGTCGAAAGCGATAGTCTGCTCAGCTTCCGTCAATTCCATACAGTTCACCTCAAATGGCAGTTCTGGCGCAATCACCCGCAGCGCACTGACCACTTTGGTCAACCCTTTGGGTCCTATGAGTAGCAGCGGCTCGGTGCGTTCCGCATTGCCCATCGTGAGCAGCATCCCCGGCAGACCGCTGATATGATCCGCATGGTAATGAGTAAAGCAGATGACATCGATGGGCTTCGGACTCCATCCTTTTTCCTTCAAGGCAATCTGGGTGCCTTCCCCGCAGTCGACCAGTATGCCTGTCCCATTATACCGCGCCATCATTGATGTGAGCCATCGGTAAGGCAGCGGCATCATGCCCCCCGTGCCTAATAAGCAGATATCTAACATGTGTGCTCCTGTTCTGTGGTCTTATGGAATTCTCAGGAAATACCGGCACTTACGGCAGAACCGCACTACGAAGGCCAACCGTCACAACAATTCCTCCCGCTCTCTCGTTTCCACGGGAACTGCGAATCCGGCAACAATCTTCTCATAACATTCCTCACACAGATCGAATGTATGGCTTGTGCCGTCCTTCTTGCCAAAAAACCCGAAATCATGCGTCACGTGAACACATTCTTCCTTCAAAATTCCATTTTCTACCAATAATTTTTTACCGCAGCAGTTGCAAACTGCATCGGTCAATTGCTTTGCTTTCTGTTCTGTATAAACGCGCATGAGAAACCTCCTATCGTGCTACACTTCTTCTATCGTTCCATAGTAAACAACATGAAAAAATCCCACTTTCGATCCTGCAAAAACTTACACATATGGTCATAGCAGGAATCAAAAGCAAATTTATCAGATCGTTGACTATAACCCATTGTATCAGACAAAATGCGTCACAACAGTGGTAATTGTTCCATGCCGTTCCTATCTCTTCCAAAAGATCAGTGCATCCTCCGACGGCTTCTCGTAAAATCCGGGGCGGACTCCCACCGACTCAAATCCAAGTTTCTCATACACATGGATGGCGACAACATTACTGACCCGTACCTCCAATGTATAGGCCGTCAGTCCTTCCTTATCCCCCTCCGTCATCAAGTGTTGTAGCATAGCCGTTCCAATGCCCCGGTTTCTGGACGCCGGTGCGATGACCACATTAGTGATATTACCCTCCCCGGCAACCATCAGAACGCCGCACCCGCCCAGGATCCGGCCATCCTCCTCAGCCACATAATATCTGGCATCTTCCTTGCTGATCATCTCCAGAAACGAAGACGCCGACCAGGGCATGGAGAAAGTCTCCTCTTCCAGCTTGCTGATATAGGGAACATCCTCCGGAGTCATTCTTCTATAGATAACCATCTATGTCCTCCTGCTGTCGTATCTTCTTTTATTCCATTCTGCACTGTTTCTGACTCAGTTCTATGTAACCCGTGTTACATTCCAAAACGCTTTACACTGCCCCTGCTGGAATTGCCGGGATATTCGATATCTCGTTTGCGCTGCACAGCCTAAAACTCACTCATGACAGTCCCGCTCTCTCCCGCTCGGCCTGGGAAAGCCGCAGGTACTCAGGCACATGTTCCGCACCGTTCACAGCCTTACCCTGCGCATAGTAAATACTACCCAGGGCAGCAATACACGCGGCGGACTGCCTGTTGCGATGCGCCGGCGCCAAAATGTAGGGGACCCGCAGAACCTCTGCCATCCTGTCCCGGAAAACAGGAATCCCGTCTCCCACGAAGACGACTTTCCTGCCGATCCGGTTGACCTCCTGCGCGATCTCATCAAAAGACACGGCACATTGTTCTTTCACGACATGTATGTCATATCTATCCTCTGCCGCTTCCGACAATGCCTTCTCACTCGCCTCCGCAGATGACGGAGATGTCGGAAGATCCGAAAAGCCTGCCGCACCTCCCAAAATCCCGCCGTGGGCCCGGCTAACAAATTCATAAAGCCCAGTGTAGACCTGGCTCCTTCTGGCATCCATGATAGGGCATACCAGCATATCCGTGCCGTACATCTGATAGGCAAGTCCTTCCAGCGTCGGCACCGGAACGATCGGTTTCTCCATAGCAAATGCAAGCCCCTTAGCCGTAGTGGAACCGATCCGCAGCCCGGTAAAAGAACCCGGCCCGGCTGCCACTGCAATAGCATCCACCGTATCCATGTCAAGATCCACCATACGTCTGATCTCTTCCAGCATGGGGAGCAGCGTCTGGGAGTGTGTCTTCTTATATTGTATGGTATATTCCGCGATCAAACTATCGTCTTCCATAAGTGCTACGGAAGCCACCAGTCCGGAACTGTCCAATGCCAGTATCTTCATAGCGATCTCCATTCTACCGTTCTTCTATCGTGATCCTGCGATAGTCAAAACCCTTATCCAAGTCCTTCTCGATAGTGATCTGCCGATATTCCCGGGGCAGGATCTCTTCGATCAGATTCGCCCACTCGATCAGGCAGACGCCCTCGCCATAGAAACAATCCTCATACCCAATCTCTTCCATCTCTTCCACATCACCAATCCGGTACACATCGAAATGGTAAAAAGGCAACCGGCCCTCCTCATAGATCTGCAAGATCGTAAACGTGGGGCTGTTCACCGGCTCCTCTATGCCAAGCCCTGCAGCGACTCCCTGGGTCAATACAGTCTTGCCCACTCCCAGATCCCCGACCAGGGTATAGACCTCCCCTGCCTTCGCCTGCTGCCCGATCTGTCTGCCAATCGCAAAAGTCTCCTCCGCGCTGTATGTCTCCGTCGTCTTCATCTATGTCTTTTCTTTCCTCTGTCTCTGCCTATACCTATTGTTTCTGTCTATACCTATTGTCTATATCTGTTTACACTCTATGTTTGCCTATGATCCGGCAAATCCCCTATCATCCGTCCTGCCTTATGCCTCTGGCCTGCCGCAGACGATCGCCGCCGGGCTATCCGCCATCAACCTCTGATCTTCACCTTCTTCGGCGGCATGTGGGTCGAGATGATCTCGATCACCTTGTATCGGTTCTCACCCAGATCCTGCTTCGGAAAAATGCAGGCATTGGTGCGCGTCGTATATACGATAATGCTGCGGGACGTGGAAACTGCCTTGTACATATCGTCCCATCCCATCTTTTCCGTCGTCTCATCCTGGGAGACTTCGATACCTTCATCCGACAGACGGTAATGCAGGGGCTTCTTGAAAGCCGGTGTATTAAGCGCCTGTTGTTTCGATTTGATCAAAAGTGTCCACGGCAGATACAGTAAGATCACCACACCGATGATCAAACAGATTGGCTGTTTGTTGGAAGCATAAAGCATCAACATCAACACCCCCACCAAAGAACCCATCAACCCCGACAGGCTGCTGTAGGTATGACGCAGCATATAATCATACAAAATATTGGAAGTTATCTTCACGTCAAATTCTAATTCCATGGCATTACCTCTGTCACTAACATACCTGTAAAAGCATGCACCGACTGTACTCAAAGCCTCTGCTGTAAGCAGCCACTCGGCTCATTGCTCGCGGGAATAAAATTCTCATATGCTCAAGTAAGCACCTACAAAGAAAACACCTACATCGTAGGTGCTTTCTTTCTTCACTTACTCTTCTATTATACAAATTTTCACATAAAGTGCAAGTTAATAATTAATCCCACTGATTCCCAGCTTTCCCTCCTGTACACCGAAGGTAATGCTTGGTGCATCGTCTCCGTCATAGATGGGATGAATTATAATCCTTTACAAAAATCATTGACAGAAGAAAAACTGGATGATAAGATATACGTCCAACTATACAAAATAGTCGTATATCTCTTATCTATTACGCAAATCCATAGTATAGCATTATTGATAGAATATATAACGTGAGTTGGAATCAGACGCGCAGTTCTTATAGTTACTTAGAAAATGACCGGCAAGCACGCGTAGAAGCCACAGGAACTCTGGTTACAGAAATGAATACTATGACTATTTCGGCTGGACGAATATACAGGGAAAAGGGGGAAATTATGGATGTGGTAAGTACATATACTTACAAAACGGGCACAGGTTCAATTCCTGTTTTTCAAATAATAGCTTTAGTGGCAGTTATTTTGGCAATCATATTTCTTGTTTACGTCGGTATTAAGATCATACAAGTATGTAATATATATATTCATGAACATCGAAAACCTAAAGATTAATTTGAACCCCAAATTTAATTAACAAGAGAGATTTTGAAGTCTCTCTTGTTTTGGTATGCGAAAATATTGTTTAGTCAGGGTGCAAAAATCTGCCGGACAGCCCCTTTTTGAAAAACTATTTTAATCATCTTCTGACAGATTCGCAGCAATACGATAAACTATATTGCTCGTACTCCCCTCTGCCACTATAAATCTTGTACCTACAAGTATTTTTAAATATCTTCGTACTGTTGCAGCAGACTTTCCGGTAATAGTTTCGGCTTCTTTGGGCGTGATTTCTCCATGTTCTTCCATAAAATGAACAATCGTTCTTATTTTATCATAATCTTTTTGCCTCAAAACTCCGGCATGGGCGAACCGTTTCTTTTTAATTCGCGCAAAATTTTTGATATACCTGTCGATTTCTTCTCAGACAGTTCAATTTCTTTGAAAAATTCTCCAATTTTAGGATTTCTGTATCTTCTTGCCCTGACTTTCCCCGCCGCAAACTTTTCCATATCAATGTAATGATCCAGTCCGGGAAAATTGATAATCTGAATCTGATCCAAATAAATACGAATCTCTACCGGCGGCAAACTCGGAATTCCGTTTTCTGTTTTTACGCCAATCACAAGATATCCACCGTCCACCCCTGCAATATCATTCGCATAGCCGCATACTGTATGCACAATTTCTGATGGATTAAAACCTTCCTTGTATTCTATCCGATTTTGTTCTACTTTGTGCCCTTCTAGCAGCGTTTCTATTTTTATTGGAATCATATAATCATCTCCATAATTGACGCCATCAATAAAGTAACATATTATTTTCAATCATTATATCAAATTAAGAATATAATATCTCTTTTTATTATATATAAAAGCATTATTGTAATCAACGAAAAAATTAGAGTATATAGGTTATTTTCTATTCTATATACTCTAACGTTTTGTTGCTATTATGTTTGCTTTATTATTTTTGAACAACAAACCTACAATCCATTTTCATATTTGCTTTTTTAATAATTAATCCCGCTGATCCCCAGCTTCCCCTCCTGTACACCGAAGGTAATGCTTGGTGCACCGTCTCCGTCATAGAGTGTGAAACCTGCCATACTGGGACTTAGGCTCTTCTCGTCAGCGCCTGCAATAGATTGTACCATCTCCTCCGTCAAAAGCTTCTCTGCGCCCAGCGCAATAAAGTCCTCCCGCGTCTCCACGACCATCCCCTCTTCTGTCAATCCTACATAAACAGGAAATCTCGTCAGATCCGCCAGCTTCTCTATGTCTTTCGCGGCAACAGCCTCTTTGATCTCTTTGCCGAAAGCAGCGACAGTCTCTGTGTCCACCGCAAAGTTATCCTCGTATGTGCCATCTGACTCCTCCGATGCACCTTCGTCCGAAGTCTGCTCATCCGCATCTGCTTCCACTCCTGCTGCCTCTTCTTCCGCTGTCGGTTCTGTCGTGTCTGCCGCATCCCCTTCCTGCTCATCCGCGTCGGTCTCTTCTTCCTGCACCGCCGCGTCATCCGCAGTTTCGTTATCCTCAATCACACTGTCTTCATATACCACATCTTCCAGCGGATCTTTCTCCTGTCCGCATCCTGTCATTGTCAACATCATTGCCGTAACAATACATAAAACCAGTCTTTTCTTCATAACTTTTCCTCTTTCTCTTATCTCTGTTATTTTCCGGCCTGCCCCATGCCGGCCTATAGCAACCCCCATAGAAAAAAGAGGTACCTTCCGCTTCAAAGTTTCTTCACCGATCTTCCCTGCGGATCTCGAATGTGAGCTGTCCCTCTGAGCCCGGTGCGATCTCATACTTCTCCAGGACGACGACCGGATTGTGATCCTGGTTTATATAGAACTTCGTGTCATCGTCGATTCCTTTCCACTTATCCGGCCAGTACGCTGCCTCGTCTTCGATCCGCTTCTGTTCGATCTGGTCGAGGATGCTACACCTGACGATCTGCGCGTAGTCATCCCCCAGAATATCCCGAAGTGTTATCCATTTACCCGTTTCCATGTCCAGATTGTAATATCTCTCTTCACTGTATGCGCTGGTCCAACTCTCTGCGCCTTTTACCGTCAAAGATAAATACCTGGCCGTCTGAGCCTTCACCTCGTACCAAACCTTGATCGAAATCTCATGTTCAGCCCATTCTTCCTGTGTGCCGCCGGTATCCAGAAAGGCCTGACGGTACTCCTTGGCCCTTCCTTCCGCCTCTTTGGCATACTGTTCACAGAACGCATAAATATCTTCGTTTATCTCTTTCTCCAGACCTTGCAGATCTTCCGCGATCATCGCAACGCTGGGAATGTCTACGGAAATCTTCAGTTCCTTTGTTTCCGTCTCGTAGGAACGAATCGTGAAAATTCTTGCCAATGTGCCGATCACCGGGATGTCATTCATTTCTCCGGCAAAAACTTCGCTGGTGTTCAATCCTGCCACAAACAGAACTGCCACTGCGGCTGCCGCGGAGACAATTCTCCTTTTCATCAGAGAAAAACGGCGTTTCTTCTCCGCGCGCTCCACTTCCAGCTTCACCCGTTCTGACAGTTCCTGCGGAATCGGGATGCTCTGATATTCTCGTTTTGCCTCTGTCATACGGTCCACGCTTCTTCCTCCTCTCCCTCAGCGATCCTTAATGCTTTCAGTCCCCTGTACAGTTTCGCTTTCACCGTATTAACGTTCATCTCCAGAACCTGTGCGATTTCCTCCAGCGTCAATTCCTCGAAAAATCTCAGCTTTATGATCTTCTGCGCAGTTTCCTCCATCCGGCCGATCCTGGCATACAGGTCGTCGTGAATATCAAATCCCTTTTCCTCATAGGGGCGTTCTATCCATTCGCCATCCTGCGTCAGGATCTCCCGCTTCCTCTTATTGTAAAGGATGATGCTCTCGTTCAACACGATCCTGTAGAACCATGTCTTGAGAGCCGCTTCACTCTTTAGCTCACTATGATGTTCCAGCGCTTTACAGATCGCATTCTGTACCACATCCAGCGCATCTTCCTGATTCTTTAAGTAGCTGAAGGCCAGCCGATAGAACTTCTCCTGGTTCTCAACGATATAGGCGACCAGTTCCCTGTACAGTTCCTGCTTCAACTTCTCACCTCCGTTCCGTTTCCGACGTATCCCGCTTCCGGTTTTGATGTACGGCGCCTTTGCCCTTCCACGCGCCTATTATTACAGACAAACGACAAGGGATAAAAGTTGCAGGATTTGGCAATTTTTTCACCCCAAAACGAACATGCTGCCAACCGCTGCCGCCAACAAGAGCAGCACGCCAGGCACGACATATTTCCGGGGATGATGCCAGAGATCGCTTTCTATCTTCCACCCTCTGACCGGACAAAACCACTCAAGCAACGCGGATCCGGCAGCGCTAAGGAGCGCGAAACAGACTGCCATCAGCACAGCTTCGCCTGACACACCACCGAAAAACATCTGCCAGCTGCACAGATAGATCGTCTCCGCTGTCATATTGCACTGAAACAGGAAAAGCCCATAGGGCAGGAAAAAGGCCTTCCTCTGCCCCGGCAGGAAACGGACTGCCCGCTCTAATGCCGGATCGCAGGACAGCAGGATGCAGATCGGTGTATTCATGGAAACGATCACAGATCCTATGGGAAGGAAGAAACCGGATCTTGACGCTGCATTCGGCACACTGCCTGCCATGCCGCCTATCTGTCCCAAAAACATCGGCAGCACACAGGCCACTCCCCACATAGTGACCGTATTGACCACGTAATTCTTGTGGCTCATCATATAGCGCAGCAGATAACGCCATACCAGGCCAAAAGATAGATGTGCGCCGCAAATCCGGACAACGCTGTCAGGACTGCGGTAAAATGCATATGCATCCGCCCGCAGTGTCAGGCGGAAGGAAAGTATCGCATTACCCAGAAGCACTGCAAACCCGACCGGGAACACAAGGCTCTGGATCTGCAGTATGCCAAGCACGCCGCCGCACCACAGACCACACCAGAGCGGGCCAAAGCGCAGCCTTTTCCTCCATGTATACACGCAGGCACTCATCCAGACCGCATTGACCGCGCAGAGAATGCTCCCCAGTATCTTTGCCCCGCTAATGTCCGAAAGCGCCCAAACCACACTGAGTAAGCCCAGGGTTTTCGTACCCAGTACATAAAGCCCCAGGGCCGACACATAGGCGGCGTTCAGTTTCTTTGTCTCAAAAGGCAGCATAAACAGATTCATCATATTCGTCCTGTTGTCATCCGCAGATAACGCCAGCCACATCACCCCAGCGGTAAAAGAACTGCTCAGCAGATACAGGATAAAAGGCGCTGTCTCCACGCGCACCTGCGCGATCCGCAGTCCCAGGAAAACGATCGCCCAGATCAAGAACGACTTCCTTAACCCCTCATAATCTGCCCCGAATACCTTTTTGGCCATCACTTGAAATATCATGTTCTCTCCTCTTTTCTGTGCTTCTTTTCCGTTAGGCAAGCACCTGACGGATCTCCCCGGCGTCCATATGCTCTCTGTCAAAAGTCCGGCTGATGCTCCCCTGTTCCAGTACCAGAACCCGGTCGCAGGTCAAAGTGATGCTCTCCAGAATATGAGAGGAAAAAAGCACCGTCCCATGCTCCCGGTTCTTTCTGAACTTTGGGTATGACAGCACCGCAATTAAGCCGTCAGATAAGT
>CAMWLJ010000080.1 GCA_947175055.1 uncultured Lachnospiraceae bacterium
AGAAGACGGAATATACGGTGATCTGGGTTTCTGTAGACGGCGGTTACAGCGATGACGTGGTGGATGCCGCGCGGAATGCGGGCGCTAAGGGCGGCACCGTTATGAAGGGACGCCGGCGCAATTCCAAGAGTGTCAGCAGACATTTCGGCATTAAGGTACAGGAAGAGCAGGATTTTGTCATGATCGTGGTGCCCAAAGAGCGCAAGACAGAGATCATGACAGCGATCGCTTCCGTGTGCGGCCTTGGAACGGAAGCCCACGGGGTGGTGCTGGCGCTGCCGGTGGAGGACGTTATGGGGCTGACGAATTAGCGGCGTATTTATCAATAACAGGATTGCAAAGAGGACGGGACTGCCATGACCAGGCAGCCCCGGTTTTTTTGGGGAAAAGGGAATCAGGACGGTACAGTGGCCTTTGTAACCTGCCAGACAGAGCGGGAGATCAAAGGATAGACGATTTTCCACTTATTTACAGAGAAATATAGCTTTTATTTTTGTCCGGAAACGGTACAATAGGAGTAATAAAATTTCTATGGCGGATGAAAATGAAGAAGATACATTCCATGTCTCTGATCAAAAGAATGTTAGTGCTGTATCTGATAGGGCCACTGTTATTATTTATCATGTTCTGTCTGTTTATCATATGGTCTATGAACAGGGAGATGACCCAGAGATTGCAGATTTCCATTGCAAATGATCTGAACCGCACGATCCATGCGATCGACGAGACGACGAACACACTGATGATGATCACGGAACAGATGGCATATGGATATGTGAGCACGAACCTGAGCAGCATGCTGGAGGAAGATAATCCGTATGAGAAGAGCAGATTGATCAGGAGTATTGCAAACGAGGTCAATGTGATCTCATTTACGAATATGGGGATTCGCCTGGTCGGCTATTACGACCGTGAGGAAGAGGAGTTTGTCTTTTGCTCTAATGGAGCGGCAGATACGGGCATTCTACCGGAAGATATTTACTTATTTTGCAGAAATGAATTTCAGTTCCAGGGGCCGCATGTAAGCTTTGCAAGAAATTACAACGATCTGGTCATATCCGTGATGAAAAGTGTACCGACGGCGAAAGGGATTGATGCCTATGCAGAACTTGTGGTAGATCTGAATGCCATGGCTTCTTTTTCGGAAGACATGGAGCTGGTGATCCTGGGGGAAGACGGCCGCGTTAACTATGGGCGTGCCGAACTTATGGAAAATGTCTCTGGCGGCAGAATGATGCAGGGAAGGACGAAAGAATATTTCTATATGGGGGTGCCGGGAGACGGGGGATATCAAGCTTATATTTTCGTGCCGCAGCGAACGTTTTCCCAGACACTGTACAGGATGATGCCAACAACCATTGCTGCCATAGCGGTATTTGGCGTTATGTTTTCCGTGATCGTAATCCTGCTGTTGAAGAATATAGTGGGACCGATCAGGATCTTCGAGGAGGAGATACGCAGGATACAGCAGGGTGATCTGGAGATCCGTGGGTATAAACATGTAGGAATACCAGAATATGATCATCTTCTGCGGGAAACTACGATCATGAAGGAGAAGATTGCAGAATTGCTCGTACAGCAGGAGATAGAGCAGCATGAACGGGCAAAGCTCAGAGTGGAACAGCTGATGTATAAGATCAACCCGCATTTCCTGATGAATGCGCTTAATACGATCCATTGGCTTGCGGTCGAGAGAAATACGGAGGAAATTAACAGGGTAGCCAGAGCTTTGAATAAACTTCTGTATTATAATCTGAAAGTGGATAAAAATACGGTCTGTCTCAGGGAAGAACTGGAGGCTGTGGCACAGTATGTTTTCCTGCAGCAGAGCAGATTCAGCTTTCGATATGTGGTCAATGTATTGGAGGAAAAGGCATATGATGCGAGGATTCCCCGATTTATCCTACAGCCGATCGTGGAAAATGCGATCTATCACGGAATGCATGAGGATGGGAATCTGGTCCTTCTGGTGGATGTTATGGATAAGCTGGATATTTACATAAAGAATGACGGAGATGCCATGGAACCGGAAATGTTGGAGAGTCTCAGAGAAGAAGTCAAAAAGAGCAGGGAGAACAGCAGGCTTGGAATCGGGTTGAATTACGTGATTCAGATTTTGAGAGAGCGGTATGATAAGGAAGCTCAGATTCAGATGCTGAGTATAAAAGGAGAAGGGACCGTGATCTATCTTTCGATTCCCTTTAAGATCTGAGGAAAACAAGGCAGGAGCGTTTGTGTTGAAGCAGATGGGGGCAGATATGATCCGTGTTTTGATTGTGGAGGATGATAAATTTGCCAGGCAGGGGATGATCCATTCGCTGCCTTGGGAAAGACATGGGATGACGGTGGCAGGAGAGGCTTCCGGTGGGAAGACGGCACTTGAGATCCTGGCTAAAGAGAAGATCGATCTGATGCTGTGTGATTACTCCATGCCGGGGATGAATGGATTGGAACTGTTGAAAAGTGCAAAGGAATTGTATCCGGATCTTTCGGTTGGGATGATAACGCTGTATGAATCTTTTGATATCATCCAGCAGGCAATGAGGTATGGTGCCATCGATTATATATCCAAGCTGCAGCTCGAAGAAGAGAACTATGACCAGATGCTTGATAATCTGGCCAGAAGAGTCTTAGAGCGAAGGGAAGTGCAGCAGAAGGCCAGGCCGGTGCTCGTCTGTCCGCAGGATGCATGTTATATAATTTCCTCCATCAACAGCCGTGACCCTGGTATTCTCTGTGAAAAACATCCGTCGGTTTTTCTGGAGAGGCCGGTGGAGATCGGACTGAACGTATATGCGGCCTATCTGCCGGATACGGTTGGGGAGGAGTCGGTCTTTGGAATGATCCGCAAGCCCTGGTATGCGCTGAAAGTAAGCGGACTTGCGGCGTATGAACAGGACGCTTTTTTTCATCTGGTGAGAAGATATTACAGATATCACATGTTTTACAGTCATGAGAATATGGCAGTATCGATCACATGGCTGGAAAAGATGGTCAATTCTATACCGTCTGTCTCGGAGGATGTCATCGCCACGCTGCAGAGCAGCTGGTCGGGCACGGAATGGTTCTATGAGGATGAGGTGTTTCGAGAGCAACTGCAGGTGCTGCGGGAACAGATGCTGCCCTTTAATGTGCTTTTCAAATTGTTGGTAAGGATCGAGGATGCGATCAAGCATAAATACGGGGATCTGTTCGGTGGGGTGGAACTGGATCTGCCGTATAACTTTTCCAGCTGGGAAGAGGTTGGAGAGTGGCTGGAAGCCGTACATTGCAAGATGAAGCAGGCGATCTGGGAGAAAAAGTTGTCCGATGAGATATTGAAGAGTGTTACAAAGGCAATTCAGATCATCAGCGATGAGATGGATGCTCCTTTATTACTGAGTGAAGTGGCGGAGCGGGTGAATATGAGTAGAAGTTATTTCAGCGCCTGTTTTAAGAAAGTCACCGGCAAGTCCTTTAATCAATATGTGAGGGATAAGCGCATTAGGATCGCGCAGGAATATCTGGAAGAAACGGAATATTCGGTCATGGAAATCGCGCTAAAGTGCGGTTACGAGGACGAAAAATATTTTGGCAAAGTATTTCGCCAGGAGACAGGGTATCTGCCAACCAGATATCGGAAAGAAAAAAGGGAAAAAGCAAGGCTTGTGCTTTAGAAAAGAAGGCATTCCGATGGGGTGTCTTCTTTATTTCTTCCGGCATGTCAAGAAGAAGATCGTATTCGATAAAGTATAAAAACGTATTCTATGCAGGCAGGAGAGATGTATTTACACTTTTGTGAGTTGTTTTGTCGGTTATGCAAAAAAGGGAACTCCTCTATAATTAAGAGACAGAAGGAGGATGCATATGCGATTTACAGATGGTTATTGGAAAGTACGCGAGGACTGCAGTCTTTATCAGGCAGCCAATGCCGGTGAGCTTGAGATCTGTGACGACAGTGTGACGATCTATGCCTCCGGTGTCCAGAATGGCGGCAGGAAGGATCTTGGCGGGATCACGCTGACGGTCACATTCTTCTCACCGGCAAAGGACTGCATCACGGTCCGGGCGGCGCACCATTTCGGAGGCGGGAGGCAGGTTCCGGCATTCTATGAAAGTAAAGGAGGATATGCCAGAGTCCATGCGACGGAAGATGAGGTGGTGATACGATCCGGCAGCACGGAAGCCAGGATTGCCCGGGCAAAAGAGTGGAGGGTGGAATTCTTCCATAACGGCAGGAAACTGACGCAGAGCGGCTGGCGCAGTCTTGGCTATGCGGTTCTGGATTCGGGAGAACGCTTTATGAAGGAAGAACTGCAGCTTTCCGTCGGCGAGAATATTTTCGGATTGGGAGAACGGTTTACACCTTTTATCAAGAACGGGCAGAGCGTGGAGATCTGGAACCGGGACGGCGGAACCAGCTCCGAGCAGTCTTACAAGAATATTCCTTTCTATGTGTCGGACAGGGATTATGGGGTACTGATCAACGATTCGGGGAAGGTATCTTTGGAAGTAGGATCGGAGAAGGTGGAGCGGGTGCAGTTTTCCGTTCCGGGAGAGAGCTTGGAGTACTGTGTGATCGGCGCAGAATCCATAGCCGGTGTGCTTCGGAAATATGCCCGGCTGACCGGCTTGCCGGCATTACCGCCGGCCTGGTCTTTCGGTCTTTGGCTGACGACTTCCTTTACGACGGATTATGATGAGAAAACAGTGACGCATTTTATCGATGGTATGGAGGAGCGGGACATTCCTCTGCAGGTGTTCCATTTTGACTGCTTCTGGATGCGTGGCGGCCATTGGTGCGATTTCCGGTGGGACAGGGAGGCATTCCCGGATCCGGAGGGTATGCTGCAGCGGTTAAAAGGAAGAGGACTCAAGATCTGCGTGTGGATCAATCCTTATATCGCGCAGAGAAGCGTACTGTTCGAGGAAGGTATGCAGAAAGGGTACTTCATTCACAATACAGACGGTACGGTATGGCAGACCGACGAATGGCAGCCGGGTATGGCCATCGTAGATTTTTCTAATCCGGATGCATGCGCATGGTATCAGGAGAAGTTACGAACGCTTCTGGCTATGGGAGTGGATACTTTTAAGACGGATTTCGGGGAGCGGATACCGGAGAAGGACGTTGTCTATGCGAATGGAATGAGTCCGGAAAAGATGCATAATTATTATGCATATCTCTACAACAAGACGGTCTTTGATTTGTTGGAGCAGGATAAGGGAAAAGGAGAAGCATTGGTATTTGCTCGCTCTGCCACCTGCGGAGGTCAGAGATTTCCGGTGCATTGGGGTGGGGACTGCGTGGCCAGCTATGAATCTATGGCGGAATCTCTCCGCGGAGGCCTGTCTCTTGCCATGTGTGGTTTTGGATTCTGGAGTCATGACATGGGAGGCTTTGAGAACAAAGCGACGCCGGATCTGTACAAGAGGTGGACGGCTTTCGGCATGTTTTCCACACACAGCAGGCTGCATGGAAATTCCAGTTATCGTGTACCCTGGCTGTTTGACGAGGAAGCGGTAGATGTGCTGCGGTTCTTTACGAAGACTAAATGTGCGCTGATGCCATATCTGTTCGGAAGTGCCGTGAGGACTTCACAGACCGGGATTCCGATGATGAAGCCGATGATCGTGGATTTCGAGAGCGATCCTGTAGCGCCGTTCTTGGACAGGCAGTATATGCTGGGAGAGTCATTGCTCGTTGCTCCGGTATTTTCGGAGCAGGGCGAAGTCACCTATTATCTTCCGGAAGGTAAATGGACCAATTACTTTACGGGAGAGCGTCAGGGACAAGGCTGGCGGAAGGAAAAGTGGGACTATTTCGGGCTGCCTGTTATGGTGCGAGAGAATACGATCCTTCCTGTAGGAAAGGCTGCAGATGCACAGGCAGTGACGAAACGGCATGGACATAAAAATAACAGAACGGTATATGAGTATGAAAAGCACATCACGCTGGAAATCTACGAGTTGCTGTCAGAGGCCAAGGTGTGTATCTACAGAAACGATGGAACAGAAGCCGGCATGGTCAGAGCGCGAAGAGAACGAGACGAGATAAGTATTTCGGTGGAAGGGATCCGGGATTATGAAATTCTTTTCGTGAATGTAAGACAGGCTGAGGACGGCTGTAACGTGCAGGGAATGTCGGTAGACCGGGGATATCTTGTAAGACCGATTGATCCTGAGAAGGAAGGCCGGATGAAAGTGAATGAAAACAGAAAGAAGGAGGCGGATAGAAATGGCTGTGATTGATAATACCAATATTATGCAGATCGCGATCATTGTCAGGGATATACGGAAAACAGCGGAAAATTATGCGAAGGCGTTCGGGATTTCGATGCCCGAGATCCAGGACGTACCGCCGATATCCGAAGTTCCGATCTTCTATCGGGGTGAAAGAACCGATTCGAGAGCGAAGATCTGCTGTTTCAATATGGGTAATATCATATTGGAACTGACAGAGCCGGACGAAACGCCGAGCGGCTGGAAGGAATTCCTGGATGAACATGGACAGGGCGTTCACCATATCGGTATACAGGTGACGGACAGGGATGCGGCCCTTGAAGTTCTGGGGACGATGGGAGCTGGTGTGAACCATGTGGGCTATTATCCTACCGGAAGCTATACCTTTATGGACAGCATGGAACAGTTCGGTGTTAATTTTAACATAAAACATGGCGGCGAAGACAACAGTGATAAGCTGGTTGCTTCGGAATGGAGGGAAGGTTGAAAAATATGGAGGGAAAAATGAGAGAACCGGTTTTAAAGACGTCAAAGGTGCTGCAGATCGCATTTATCGTTTCGGATGTGCAGGCTGCTGCAGAGAAGTATGCAAGGCTTTTTGGGATAGAGACACCACGGGTTTCCATGTCTGACGGCTACGAAAAGGCGCAGACGGTATTTATGGGAAAACCGTCGCCTGCAAGATGTAAGATGGCCTTCATTGATCTGGATAATATTCAGCTGGAGTTTATTGAGCCGGATGAGAACGATTCTGACTGGAAGCGTTCTCTGGAAGAGAAGGGTGACAGCCTGCATCATATTGCTTTCGAGGTAAAGGACATGAAGAAGCAGATCGAGAGCCTGGAAGAAGTTGGGGCACAGTGTATCCAGAAGGGAGAATATCCGGGCGGGAGATACGCTTTTATAGACACTGCAGACGAGTATATGGTGAAATTTGAGCTTCTTGAAAACGACTAGAATACAGGAGGAAATAGGATATGAAAAAGAGAAGATTAGCATTGATCTTAGCGGTTTCCATGGCACTGGCAGGATGCGGCAGGGCAGCGGAGCTGTCAGGAGAGACTACAGCTGAGCCGGTACAGGAGGAGACGGGATCTGAAGAGGAAGCAGCCGAACCGGCAGCAGAAGGCAGTGAGACAGCAGCAGATCCCTTTGGGAGATATGAGGAACCGGTCACCTTTACAGTGGCGCTTGAAGTGGATCCCAATGAAGTGTTTCCGGAAGGAGATTCCTACACGGACAATCAGTATACGAGATACATCAAGGAGCAGCTGAATGTGGATATCGAATACCTTTTTACGGCATCTACATCGGATTGGGATACGAAGGTCAATCTGGCGATCACCAGCAACCAGATTCCGGATGCCATGCTGGTCAATGCTACACAGTTCAATCAGATGTATAAGGCAGGCCAGCTGGCCGATATGACAGATGTCTATGAGATGTATGCATCGGATACTATGAGAGCCATGGTGGATTCCAGTGAGGGGCTTGCGGTTGAGAATGCAAGCTATGGCGGCAGGATGTACGGCCTCACGTATACATCCGACGGTGATTACGAGTTGACCTGGATTCGTAAGGACTGGCTGGATAAGCTGGGATTGGAGGAACCGAAGACAATAGAAGACTTAGAGGCGGTTGCAAGAGCCTTTGTGGAAAACGATGTGAGCGGAAAGGGCACTATCGGGATCGCCGGTCCGCAGAGTGACGGTCTTCTGAATGCGACCTTCTTAAATAACGGCACCAACAATTACGGTTTTGACAGCTATTTTAATGGATTCGGTGCTTATCCGGGATGGTGGATCCTTGGGGATGACGGCAAGCCGGTATATGGATCCATTACCGGAGAGACAAGAAATGCTCTGGAAAAACTGGCGCAGTGGTATGCGGAAGGACTGATCGATCCGGAGATGGGAATCAGACAGGATGCCAGTGAACCGATCTCGGCAGGCAGAGTCGGAATCTTCTCCGGCGGCTGGTGGATGGGCTATGCATGCCTTCCGGACGTGATCGCCAATGATCCCGAGGCGAATTTCCAGGCTTATGCGATTCCGGTACTGGAAGAGAGCGGGAAGTACGAACCGCATGCGTCAGGCGCCTCGCCGAGGTATCTGGTGGTGAGCAAAGACTGTGAACATCCGGAGATCGCGGTTAAGTTGAACAATCTGTTGATCCGTGATGAGAGTACATTTGATACTTCAAAGGGCGGGATCGGTAATTTCCCTTGTAGAACACCTATGGGAATGCGGGACGAGAGTATCTATACCGTGAAGGCACTGCGGGAGGTACTGGCAGGAACAAAGAGTGTGGATGATTTTACGGAAGAAGAATTTGCGCTTTATAAACTTCTGGAAAATGACGTGAATACGATCAAGACAGTCAAGAAAGAGCCTTACGACAGTATGGATATTGAAACCTGGGATGTACAGGCAGACCCAAGCTCGTGGGCCAGAAGTTATTCCATCATGGTGGGGTGGGGTGCGCTGTTGGATAATGAACCGAAAGACATTTACAGTGTGATCTATTCCCAGACGGAAACGATGGAACAGAGATGGGCGAACCTGGAAAAATTGGAGAATGAGACCTTTATGAAGATCATTATGGGTCAGGAACCGATCGAGGCGTTTGACACGTTTGTGGAAAACTGGAAAGCGCAGGGCGGCGACATCATCACAGAGGAAGTGACGGAGTTCTATAACAGCAAACAGTAAAAATGGTAAGAGTTTGGCCGGGTCTGCGCATTTATCGCGCAGACCATGTCAAACAGTAAAGTTGATTTCAAAGGAAGGTGCAGGATTTGGGCAGGGAGCAGATGACGGGCAGGACAAGAAGGAGGGGGAGATACGGAGCATACTTTTGTATGCTGGCTCCGGGATTTCTATGGCTGATTTTCTTTAACGTGGTGCCAATGTTCGGTATTTATATGGCGTTCACAAATTTTAACCCAGGTATCGGGATTTTCAGATCGCCCTTCACGGGATTGGAGAATTTTCGATATATGTTTGTGCTGGGAGATGTAAAGCAGGTGTTCTTTAACACCTTTTATATAGCGGTATCCAAGGTGATCATGAATCTCATATTTCCACTTGTCTTTGCTCTTTTGCTGAATGAAGTGACACACAGTGGATTTAAGAAACTGGTGCAGACAGTGTGCTATATGCCGCATTTCCTTTCGTGGGTCATTCTGGCGGGGATCCTTGCCAGTATTTTTTCCTTTGACGGCCCGATCAACGGGATCCGAGGCATGATGGGGCTGGAACCGTTTTTGTTTTTTGGAAGTGCAAAGGCTTTTCCGCACATTATCATTTGGAGTGATGTCTGGAAAGAATTCGGCTATAACGCAGTGATCTATCTGGCTGCCATTACGGGGATCGATCAGGGGCTATATGAAGCGGCGGCTGTCGACGGGGCGGGGCGGTGGCAGCAGACCTGGCACATTACGCTGCCGGGGATCCGGACGACGATCGTCCTCCTTGCGATCCTGGCGCTGGGCAACGTGCTGAATGCAGGATTTGACCAGGTCTTCAATCTCTATAATCCTTCGGTATATTCCACGGGAGATATTCTGGATACATGGGTATACCGGGCAGGCTTGAAGAACTTTCAGTACAGTCTGGCTACGGCAGTGGGACTTTTGAAATCCGTGATCAGTTTTGCCCTGATCGCTGTTTCTTATTGGATGGCGAAACGTTTTGCAAATTATACGATATTTTAAGGAGGGCAGGAAATGGTACAGGGAAGATCTTTTGGAAGAAAACTGTTTCTTGGCATTAATATTGTTGTTCTATGTCTGTTGGTCTTAAGCTGCCTGCTCCCTCTTTGGTATACGCTCTGCATTTCGCTCAGCGGAAAAGCTGCTGTCGCGGGAGGCCGTGTTTCGCTCTGGCCAGTGGATTTTACGCTCAGTTCCTATGAGGCGATTGTGAAGGATATGGGGTTCTTGCGGTCGGCAGGAATCTCCGCCGGACGGGTGATCTTGGGGACAGGGTTCAGTTTGACTGTGATCCTGCTCATGGCCTATCCCCTTTCCAAGTCCGTCAGAGAATTCAGATACAGGAACCTTTTCATGTGGGTTCTGATATTCTGCTATTTGTTTAATGGCGGATTGATCCCCTGGTATATTGCGATGAAGAATTATGGGATGATAAATACGATGCAGGGGCTGGTGCTTGCAGGCGGGGTTCCGGTGTTCAATGTGATATTGGTCATGAACTTCTTCAGAAATATTCCCAAGTCATTGGAGGAAGCCGCCATCGTGGACGGTGCAGGGGCATGGATGATCTTGCTGAGGATAGTCATCCCCGTGTCAAAGCCGGTCATTGCTACAGTGACTTTATTTACGGTAGTCAATTACTGGAATGAGTTCTTCCAGGGGTTGGTGTTGTCTACTACGGAAAAGATGTATCCGCTGCAGACCTATATTCAGCAGATGGTAGTCACCTTAAATATGACAAATATGACACTGGAACAGTATCAAAAGGCAAGCCAGCTGAGCAACCAGGGTTTAAATGCCGCCAAGATCTTCGTAGCGCTTGTCCCGGTATTGGCAATTTATCCTTTTCTACAGAAATACTTTATCACGGGTATCACTTTGGGAGCAGTAAAAGAATAGCTGCCACGAAGTTGTGACTTTGCAGGGCAGGTACGGATTTGAGATTTCGCGAAACGGATTTACGGAGGTGTTAGGATGACGGTTCTGATTACAGGTGCAACAAGAGGGTTAGGGAGAAGACTTGTCGATAAATTTATGCGGGAAGGGTATGAGGTGATCGCAACTGTGCGGGACAGAATGCGTGCCGGTGAGCTGGCACAGCTGGCCGGACAGAACAAGAGGCTTCATCTTTATGAGATGAATGTTTCCTGCTGGGACAGTATTTATAAGTGTGCGCAGTCTGTCGGGGAAGACTTTGAGACAATAGATCTGCTGATCAACAATGCAGGAGTGCTGTTTGAAAGTGATAAGGTAAAAAGGATCATGGATGTGGACGTTGAAGTGCTGCGGGAAACCATAGCCGTAAATACGGAAGGACCAATCCTAGTTCTGAAAGCCTTTTACCCGCTTCTGCAAAAGAGTGCTGCACCGGGATTTTACATAATTACATCGGAAGGCAGGATGAGCCATCATTGGCATGGGATGCCGGTTTACTCTCTTTCCAAGATTGCAGCCGGGAAGGCGGCCGGGATCATAGGAGCGAGTGTGGAGGAGAAGTTCCAGGTGCTGGCGATCCATCCGGGGCGGATGGATACAGATATGGGGCATGAATCGGCACAGATTAGGCCGGAAGAGGCAGCAGAGGGAATCTATGAGCTTGCGACGGGACAGAGAGTCCCGGAGAGCTGGTATGTGGATTATCTTGGAAGAAAGATGGAAGCCTGACGGAAAGGAAAGGGGACAGATCATATGCGGATTGGAGGAGGAATTGACGGCAGAGAATGGAGAACACCGGAGGAATGGATGTCTGTCGTAAAGCAGTTGGGTTATGATGCGGTGTATTGCCCCATAGACAGCAGTGCACCGGAAAGCCTGCGCAGGGACTTTAAAAAGTTGATAAAGGATAACGGCCTCGGACTTTATCAGGCACTGCTTTCATGTACTGGGGCCGAAGATCAAGAGCATTCATGCAAAAGATCTCGTGTTGGAGGATGGGCTGCCCTGTGTGATACGGGAAGTAATGCCGGGAAAGGGAATGCTGGATCTTAAATTGGTCATGCAGTCTGCCAAAAGGCTTGGCAGGGATATGACGGTATATGCAGAGCACCTGAAGGACGCCGGGGAATATGCGGAGGCGGTCAGATATCTGCGGCATGTGGGTGAGGCGGATTGATCAATTAAAGTTACTAAGGCGCTTAACAGAATATGCAGGGCAGTTTGATCCTTAGATTTCACATAAAAAAAGGGGCCGCAGAAGCCCCTTTTACAGTTTCTTTTCAGGAAACGAGTTGTTTCATTAACAGATATGCCGAGGTGGCACTCCGTATCCTGCAGCAGATCGTTCAGTGTATGTAATGCGTATACACCCGTTCTTCCGTCTCAGGCAGTCCGAACTG
>CAMWLJ010000081.1 GCA_947175055.1 uncultured Lachnospiraceae bacterium
TAATAGCCCCTTATAGGGGCAGAGCAGGCTACCGGCTAAGCCGGTAGTCCTGACTCAGTAACTATGAAGCCGAAGGCTGAATAGTTACGGTGATGCCAAGATTAGAGTTGAACATGATATATTGTTCGTGCTATACTATGAGAGTCGTGGATTTATACGCGCACTCTGTTTTCATGTCTCTGCATCAAAGAACATGGGCATGCGTATATGAGAAGAGTGCATACTGAGAAGTACTAAGATACCGTATAAGCATATATAAGAGGAAGATACGTGTGGCAAGAAGAAAAGGATTAACTTTTTATCAAAAGAAGAAAAAACTGGATTCCAGAATCATAAAGGATATATTCGAAATGATCGTGGGTGGTGTGGCGGCTGTCTTTCTGGCATTTGTGATCGTGTATTCGATTGGGATGCGTACAAGTGTTATCGGAGATTCTATGGAGACTACATTGTTTAACGGTCAGGAGATTCTTGTAAACCGCGTATTATACAGGCTTTCCACGCCGAAACGAGGAGATGTTATCGTCTTTTTGCCCAACGGGAACCAAAATTCTCACTTCTATGTGAAAAGAGTAGTGGGCCTGCCTGGGGAAACAGTACAGATCAAAGATGGTAGCGTCTATATCGACGGTGTTTTCCTGGAAGAGCCGGAGGAATTTGACAGGATGATCGACGCAGGGATCGCAGAAGCTGAGCTGACGCTGGCGATTGATGAATTCTTTGTGTTGGGAGATAATCGCAATAGCAGCGAAGATAGCAGGTCAGGTAATATCGGAGGTGTCAAGAAAGACAATATTATTGGGAAAGCCTGGTTTCACATGTCAACGGGAGAGGAAGGCATCGGACTAATCGAATAATTTAAGATTACGAGAGGCAAAATCATTATGGTATAGTGTGAGAAGTTGCCTTGCAACTTCATCTCACACAAAGGAACGCCGACAGGGCGGTTTAAGGAATATAAGTCAGGAAAGGACAGGAAAACAGATGAATTATCAATGGTATCCGGGACATATGACGAAGGCGAAGCGGATGATGCAGGAAAACATCAGCCTGATCGATCTGGTGATAGAGTTGGTCGATGCGAGAATTCCGCTCAGCAGCAGAAATCCGGATATAGACGAACTTGGCAGGAACAAGGCCAGACTGATTTTGCTCAACAAGTCGGATCTGGCGGATGAGAAGGCCAATAAACTGTGGATGGAATATTTTAAGGATAAGGGATTCCATGTGCTGGAGATCAATGCCAGAAGCGGTCAGGGACTGCGCGCGATCTATGGCATGGTGCGGGAAGCCTGTAAGGATAAGATTGAGCGTGACAGAAGGAGAGGCATCAAGAACCGTCCGGTGCGTGCGATCGTGGTGGGAATCCCGAATGTTGGGAAATCCACGTTTATCAATTCTTTTGCAGGGAAAGCCTGTACGAAGACTGGCAATAAGCCAGGCGTCACGAAAGGCAAGCAATGGATCAGATTGAATAAGGAACTGGAATTTCTGGATACGCCAGGTATCCTATGGCCCAAATTTGAGAGTGAAGAGGTAGGAAGGAATCTGGCGATGATCGGATCCATGAATGATGAGATCCTGCAGATGACGGAGCTGGCGGCGGATTTGATCACTTATCTTTTGACCCATTACAGAGGGGCGCTATATGAGAGATATCAGATCGAGCCGGATCAGTATGGTATGGACGAAAGGGATACACCGCTTGCGGTGCTCAACCATATTTGCGAGGTCCGTAAATGTTATAAAAAAGGGCATGAGATAGATTACGAGAAAGCGTCGGCAATCGTGGTCGATGATTTCAGAAGCGGCCGGATCGGCCGGATCACGTTGGAATTGCCGGATCGTTCATGATAAGCATCTATCCGGTCATAAATGCACAAGGTAGGAACGCGTTATTAAGAGATAGATTGGGGATATGACAGAATGAAAAAAGTACTGAAAGAGATCTTGAGCACCAGCCTTTACCTTTTGTTTGTTTTATGTGCTGTTTATCTGGTGATCCATTTTGTGGGTCAGAGGACACAGGTACAGGGCAGTTCTATGGAGCCGAAGCTGAGCAATGAGGATAATCTGATCGTGGATAAGATAAGCTACCATTTCCATGATCCGGAGCGATTCGATATCGTGGTGTTTCCCTTTCGCTATGAGGAGAATACTTTTTACATAAAACGGGTGATCGGCTTGCCGGGAGAGACGATCCAGATTGACGAGATGGGGAACATACTGATCGACGGTAATATTTTGGATGAGCCCTACGGCAAAGAGGTGATCCAGAATCCAGGCCGGGCGTATGAGGAGATCGTGTTAGCGGATGATGAATATTTTCTGATGGGTGACAACCGGAATAACAGCACGGACAGCAGAGACCCTTCCGTGGGAAATGTAAGAAGGGATGAGATCGTAGGCAGGGCGTGGCTGCGGATCTGGCCGCTTGATAAGTTTGGGTTTATTAGACATCGGTGAGGTATCAATGAGAGAAAGTATCAGAGAGATTACGGAGAAATTACAGGCAGCTGCGATAGAGGAACTGCCTGTTTTGTTTATACAGTATGCGGATGACGAGCGTGCCGGGGTGCGTAGCGCCGTAGATAAAGGGCGCAGACGGCTTCTTGCCTATGAAATGGAAGTGGCAAGAAGTAAAGAATTGCAGAAATACGAACAAGAATATGCGACATACGAGTATATCTGTGGAATCGATGAGGTTGGGCGCGGCCCGCTTGCCGGTCCGGTGGTGGCGGGGGCTGTCATTTTACCGAAAGACTGTGACATACTATATATTAATGATTCCAAGAAATTATCCGAAAAAAAGAGAGAAGAGCTTTATGATATCATTATGGAGCGGGCAGTTTCAGTGGGAATCGGCTATAGTACACCAGAGCGGATTGATGAGATCAACATTCTGCAAGCCACTTATGAGGCCATGCGTGAGGCGATCGGGAAGCTTGCGGTGATGCCGGATCTGTTGTTAAACGATGCGGTTACGATCCCACAGGTATCCGTCAGGCAGGTGCCTATCATAAAGGGTGATGCCAAGAGCATTTCCATCGGTGCGGCCAGTATCGTGGCAAAGGTGACGAGAGACCGTCTGATGGTACAGTATGACGAAGTGTATCCGGAATATGGGTTTGCATCCAACAAAGGGTATGGCGCACAAATGCACGTGGACGCTTTGAGGAAATACGGACCATGCCCGATTCACAGAAGATCGTTCATTACACATTTCTGTGAGACAGAGTGAGGCAGAAGTAGAGATCTTGACAGGTCTTGGGATTTATCGATTGTGCAGGGGGATAAGGGTTGAATCTGGCGGGGATTTTTAAACGGAATAATCAGAATATCAGGGCAAATGATACGGTGAAGTCATCGGAGGCAATGTCCAAGGGGGAACGGAACTATCGGGTGCAGAATGAGATCAGGAATCTCCTGCCAGGGCAGACGATTCAGGGCGCAGTCGTTAACAGGAACGGCAATGTTGCGCAGATCGCACTCAGTCAGGAGCTGTTGATCAATGCCAGGATCGATCAGAGTATCAGTCTGGCATTGGGACAGAATATGAGCTTTGAAGTGAAGACCAACAACGGTTCAGTACTTTCCTTGACGCCGTTGTATGCCAATATGGCCAATCAGGCGACGATCCTGCGCGCCCTGGGAGCGGCAGGTCTTCCTGAGACCGCAGAGAATGTGGAGATGGTAGCCAGGATGATGGAGGAAGGTATGCCCATCGACAAGGATACGATCTTGAATGTCAGCAGACAGCTGTTGGAGTTCCCCGGGCAGAATCCGGCCTCTATCATCCAGATGATCCGTCTGGGTCTCGCGGTGACGGAGTTGAACATCGAACAGTTTGAGCAGTACCAGAATGCCGGACATCAGCTGCTTGGTAGTGCGGAGACGATCATGAATGAACTGCCGGAAGTATTTCGTGAGTTGCTGAGTGAGGGAAGGACCGGACAGGCGTTTGCCTTTTATGAACAAGTGCTGGATATTCTTGCGGAAGGTGACGACGCAGGAGCAGTGATCCAGAAAGGAACGGATAACGGAGAAAAACAGACTTCCGGCATCCTGCCGGAAGAGGGGGTGCAGCCCGGAAGGCTGATGGATCCTGGCTTTCTGCATGCAGAGGAGGCTGACAGAGGCAGCTTGACGCAAGAGGCAGGACAAAACCAGGATCTGACGGCGAAACAGTGGAGTACATTGAGTGATATGTTGCGGGAACTTGGCATGGACGAACAGACGGCAGGGCAGATCAGGAACGGTGAATTGTCGGCAAAGGATGTGCTGGCATTGATTCGTAATATGCTGTCTGGTGTGGGGGAACATGAGATGCCTTCCCAGATGTTGGAACGGCTTTTTGCCGGAAAGGAATTTGAAGGGCTGTTGAAGGCAGAGGTGGGCAGACAGTGGCTGATCGAACCCAGGGACGTGGCCGATCCCCATAAGGTAGAGCAGCTGTACGAAAGGATCCGAGAGCAGAGTATGCGCCTGAATGAGGCGATACAGACGACGGGTAAAGGGGATCTGCCCGTAGCAAGAAGTGTACAGAATCTGCAGAACAATGTAGATTTTATGAACCAGATGAATCACATGTTCGCCTATATTCAGCTGCCGCTTAAGCTGGCTGGTAACAATGCCCACGGTGATCTTTACGTCTACACGAATAAGAAGAATCTGGCAGCAAAGGACGGCAATGTGAGTGCGCTTTTGCATCTGGATATGGAACATCTGGGAGCTTTGGATGTGTATGTAGCGATGCAGCAGAACAAAGTAAGCACGAATTTTACGCTGCAGGATGAAAGTGCGCTGGATCTGATCGAACAGCATATCTCGTTGCTCGACGAGAGACTGACGAAAAGAGGATATGCATTAAAGGCACAGTTTCAGATCAAAGAAGATGAGGAACAGGATTGCGGCATTATGCAGAAGATTCTTGACCAGGAGAAGAATATCTCGGTACTCAGTCGTACTTCCTTTGATATGAGAGCGTGACAGAAGGTATTATGATAGGAGAGCATGAGCGGACAGAAGGCAGAAAGGAGAACAGGAGGTCATGGCACAGGAAGAACGGAAGAAGCCGAAACAGGCCATCGCGTTAGAGTATGATCCTTCCGAGGAGGCACCCAGAGTCATCGCTTCCGGCAGGGGAGAACTGGCGGAACGTATTATCGAGAAAGCGAAGGAAGCGGCCGTGCCGGTCCATCGTGATGATAAGCTGGCGGATACCCTGTCCCGCTTGGAGATCGGGGATATGATTCCGCCGGAGTTGTATGAGGTGGTTGCAGAGATTCTTATTTTCGTGGATTCCATGGATAAGATCAAGGCAAAGATGGCGTCGGCAAAGTAGCAGCGATTCAAGTGGCTGTGCAGATAGTATGGAAAGAGTACTTATGGCAACAGAACGTTTGTGCCTGGAAATCCATGAGGTGCAAATATGTGAGACGGAGGCAAAGGTGAATACAAGAAAGCAGGGGGCACAGAAGGAAGAGGTAGTCTGTGCCTATTTATTATCTGAGGGTATCAGGATCTGTGAACAGAATTTTCGCTCCAGACAAGGCGAAATCGATATCATTGGATATGACGGGGAATATCTTGTTTTTTTTGAGGTGAAGTATCGCAGCAGTGGCAGCAAAGGAACTGCCGCAGAAGCGGTTGGGTATGCCAAGCAGAAGCGGATCTGCCGGGTAGCCGATTACTATCGCGTAGTGCATCACTGCATGGAAGATACGCCGATTCGGTTTGATGTGGTGGCGGTGGATGGGGAGAAGATCACTTGGATCAAGGATGCGTTTGCGTATCTTGTCTGGCGGTAAGGGCAGACTATCGTGTGAAATGGCAGTGCTTAGTTGATGACAGGAAGAGAGGATATAATGGAAGTATACAGACATTCAGGAAACATGCGAATGAGACAAAACAGGTCCGGTGGAGTGGAATATCTGACCTTTCCATTGCTGGAGCAGACGGGGATCGTGCGGCATCTGTTCTCGACAAGGTTAGGCGGGGTCAGCGAGGGCATCTACAGCAGCATGAATCTGAGTTATACCAGAGGGGATGAGAAGGCGGCTGTGGATGAGAATTTCAGAAGAATAGCCAGCTTGCTGGGATGCAGCCTGGAAGATATCGTCTGTTCCGATCAGACTCATACCGTGAATCTGCGGGTGGTGACCAGACAGGATGGCGGCAAAGGAATCTTACGGCCCAGGGATTATCATGACATAGACGGGCTCTTGACCGATGAGCCAGGGATAGTGCTGGCCACTTTCTATGCGGACTGCGTGCCTTTGTATTTCGTGGATACGAGAAACCGGGCGGTGGCGCTGGCTCATTCCGGATGGCGGGGAACCGTGGCACGCATGGGACGATGTGTGGTGGAAAAGATGCAGCAGGTCTATGGTACGCAGCCGGAGGATCTAACAGCAGCTATCGGGCCTTCTATCTGCCAGTCATGTTATGAAGTCAGTGAGGATGTGGCGGAAGCCTTTTTACAGGAATTTAAAGACCCCGGGCAGTCAGAACAGATTCTGGAGAAGAAGGGCGGCGGCAAGTATCAGCTGAACCTTTGGCGGGCCAATGAGATCATACTGCAGGAAGCGGGAATACCGTCCGGGCAGATCCAGGTGACCGATCTGTGCACTTGTCATAACAGTGATTACCTCTTTTCCCACAGGGCGAGTCAGGGAAGGCGGGGAAATCTTGGAGCTTTTCTGGGACTTTAGAGGTGAATTAAGAAAACATTAAAGAATTTCCCATCTTTTCCTTTAGGTTTTCTTGATAAGGTTATAACAGACATTATGATCCATACGATAAGCAGGGGAGGGTGACATGGCTAATATTCTGGTTTGTGATGATGATAGGGAGATCGTGGATGCGATCGAGATTTATCTGCTTCAGGAAGGTTATACGATCTATAAGGCATATGACGGGGAGCAGGCGATCAAGGTACTCAAAGAACAGCAGATCCATCTGTTGTTGATCGACGTTATGATGCCCAGGCTGGACGGAATCCATGCTACTTTAAAGATCAGGGAGTATTCCAGTATCCCGATCATTATCCTGTCGGCGAAATCGGAAGATAACGATAAGATCCTGGGATTGAACATCGGGGCAGACGATTACGTGACGAAGCCTTTTAATCCGTTGGAATTGCTGGCGAGAGTGAAGTCCAATTTAAGACGCTATACGACGCTGGGAAATCTGAATACGGAGAATAACGCACTGTTCCAGGTGGGCGGGCTGTGTATCAATGATGATACGAAGGAAGTGACGGTAGATGGTGACGGTGTGAAGCTGACGCCGATCGAGTATAATATTCTGTTGCTGCTGGTGAAGAACTGCGGCAGAGTATTCTCCATCGATCAGATCTATGAGAGTATCTGGAACGAGGAAGCTATCGGGGCAGATAACACGGTGGCGGTACATATCAGACATATCCGTGAGAAGATCGAGATCAATCCGAAAGAGCCAAGATACTTAAAGGTTGTCTGGGGTGTGGGCTATAAGATCGAAAAGCAATAATGCATAAGGCGTCCTCAGCACAAAACACTTCGGCATGGAGGGAAAGATGGGAAAAGAGCAAAGAAATACTACTACAGATCTGATCGTAACTAATGACGGTCAGGGAAAGCCATCCTCGGAAGATAATGCGATCAGAGAAAACACGGTAGATTCCAAAGACGCGGACTCGGGAGATGATCTGGAAAAGGAAGGCGGAAAAAGAAAGCAAAAGGTAAGCAGAAAAAGAAGAGCAAAAAAAGGGAATCATGCTGCCAGAACAATCCTGCGTATCGTGCAGCATGTATCATTGGCAGTGATGGTGATTTCCATGTTTATCGTAGCTATCGGTTCGACGGTGTATGTGAAAGGATTCCGTTCAAAAGGCGGTTTCAATATGTATACCATGGACAGGAAGCAGAAGTACGAAGAGTCTGAGCTGTTTGACAATATTTTTGGCTATGCAGCAGCAGATATCATACGTCTGGGAGTTGTGAGCGGGCAGTTGGAGACGGATGGGGTTTTCGATGGCCGTAAGCCGATAGATGTCACGGCCTATAATTATCGAGATATCGGATTGCCGGAGCGCTATGTGACAGCCAGCTATTATCTGGAAGATCTGTTGAAATGGCAGAATTACGGATTCGAGTGGACGGGAACGGAGATGACTGGTGCACAGGCCAAGGAGTTTCTTGCAGAACAGACCAGGGTAACGGTCATAGACCCCGATAGTAAGTATTATAATACGTCTGATGCCAGTTATCTAAAGTCAGATGTGGAAAGTTATACCTTTGTCAATGATGTGTCAGCCAATCAGTTGTGGGTAGACGCGGAGGATACGGACGGTTTTGTGGACGACTATCGCCCTGCGACTCTGGAACCCGGCGGGTATGAGGAAAGCATGGAAGCAGTGACGGATTCTGCCATGCTTGAAGACGAGACTGTAGGATTTTATGACAGTGGTACGATAAGCACCTACAATGTGATGGTCAACCGTTATAAGACGACAGAGGGCAAGAATCTGGAGCAGTATGTATCCGATTGGGATCTGTACTATGATCTGTGCCACAACGTACAATATGCTGCCAATAGTCTGTCCTATAATTACAATGAGTATCTGGAAGCCAAGCAATACTATAATATGGATAATTCCAATGTCCGTTATCTGATCCGTAAGACTGTGGGAGAGAATACGCAGATCTATACGAACCTGGAGGAAGAACAGGAGATCGAGAATGTTTTGTCCTTTGCAGAGGATAGGAAGAATGGGGAGGAATTCCTTTTCCCGGGCAAGTATATCTATTACAGTCCGGCGGATATGAATTATCTGACGAATACATCTATTGATGAAGGGACGGTCAGACAGATCTTGCAGGAGTATGACTATGCCTATCCGGAGACGGTTGAGATATGGCTCGGCGTAGATACTTCTTATCCGGCGGAAGATGCCTTTACGGAGGGGCGGGCTGGATTTAACAATTATCAGCCCTATTTTATGCAGTGGATCGCGCTGGCATTTGGAACAGGCATCTTGTATCTTGTATTGTTGTGTTATCTGACCATTGTGACGGGTAAGGATGTAGATCAGGAGGGAAGACCGTATGTACGTCTGACTTCTTTTGACAGAATTCCCACGGAGATCATGTTTTTACTGGGATTTGGTACGGCGATCCTGATTGTCTGGGTAATGATCGTAGTGACACAACTGCTGAATCTGAATGTTGCGGATGTGATGGCTCATAAGACGGTGGCAGATACGCAATGGTTTAAGGTGGCATTGTTTGCGATGGTTTTTGCGGTGGATATGGTGGCCATGTTCTTTTTCTACAGTCTGGTCAGGCGGCTACGGGCCAGGATCCTGTGGAAGAACAGCTATCTATGCAGAATGTTCCGTTTAGTTAAAAGGTGTGCGCTGCAGATGTACGACAACAGTAATATTGTACTGAGAACTTGTGTGCCTTACGGTCTTTTCCTGTTATTTAATCTTCTGATGCTGGTGTGGGCATTTGATGTTAAGTCAGCGTTTGGCATGTTGGTGTTGGTGGTTATCATTATGGCGGTGGATATTGCAGTGGGGCATCTGCTCTACCAGAATGCAAAAGAACAGCAGCAGATCGTCAAAGGCATCGAGACCATCGCCGACGGACAGTTAGAGCATCAGGTGAAAACGGAAAAGCTGCATGGGGATAATCTCACGCTTGCACATTCGGTTAACAGTATCGGTAAAGGTATCAAAGAGGCAGTGGAGATCAGCATGAAGGATGAGCGCATGAAAGCGGATCTCATCACCAATGTATCTCATGACATCAAGACGCCGCTGACTTCCATCATCAATTATGTGGATCTGCTCAAAAGAGAACGTATCGACAATGAGAAGGTGCAGAACTATATTAAGGTACTGGACGAGAAATCCCAGCGCTTGAAACAGCTGACGGACGATCTGGTGGAGGCCAGCAAGATCACTTCCGGCAATATAAGTCTGCATTTCGAGCAGATCAACCTGTCAGAGCTGATGAACCAGACGATCGGGGAATTTAGTGAGAAGTTTGAGCTGAAGAATCTGACTACGGTGATGAATGTGCGTGTGAAAAATGCGGTGATCGAGGCAGACAGCCGCAGGATCTGGCGCGTGATGGAGAATCTGTTTAACAATATCTATAAGTATGCCATGGAGGGGACGCGCGTTTATCTTTCCATAGAAGATATGCCGGATAAGAAGAAATTTATCGTGATGTCGATCAAGAATATCTCGGCATCTCCGCTCAACTGCAATCCGGATGAACTGACGGAACGGTTTATCAGGGGAGATGTCTCCAGGACGACGGAGGGTAGCGGATTGGGATTATCCATCGCCAAGAATCTGACAGAGGCCCAGAAGGGAACTTTCGAGATTCAGTTGGACGGCGATCTGTTTAAAGTGATCCTGACCTTCCCGAAGGCAAAAGAGGAGACGCATGCATAGTCATGGCAGTGAAGAAAGGAATATAACATTGAAAAGGTTCGGCCTGCAGGTCGAACCTTTATATGTGGTGCGATATCTAAACGGTTGTAAATGACTCAATGATCAGATATCCAATCCGCTGACTTCGCGGTTATTGTATTTGTTAAGAATCTGGTGAATCTTGTCCGTAGGAGTATAGATGTTGGACATGGAAGCATCATGATTCATAAAGTCAATGATAGAAGCCAGGAATTTGCTCATGTCCGCTTCCAGATAATAAGGCTTCTCCCGCAGCAGGGGCGGCTGGTAGCATAGGTTTGTTGTAATGATCCTGTCGAAATAGCATTTCTCGTAGGCTTCGTCGAAGGCATCTAATCCGTCAGTAAAAAGGCCAAAAGTACAGCAGATAAAGACACGTTTGGCATTCATCTTCTTAAGCTGTCTGGCGGTGTCGATCATGCTGCCGCCGGAGGAGATCATATCGTCTATGATGATGGCATCTTTGCCGTCAATATTATCCCCCAGAAATTCATGTGCCACAATGGGATTCTTACCATTTATAATGGTGGAGTAATCTCGTCTCTTATAAAACATACCGGTATCCACGCCTAACACGTTGGCGAAATAGATTCCGCGGTCCAAAGCACCCTCATCCGGACAGATGACAATGGTATGTTCTTTATCAATGATAAGGTCACGCTCCGTTCGCAGCAGCGCCTGGATAAACTGGTAGGGCGGTGTGAAGTTATCGAATCCCTTGATGGGAACGGAATTCTGCACCCGGGGATCGTGAGCGTCGAAGGTGATAAAGTTGGAGACGCCCATATCCATGATCTCCTTAATGGCATAGGCACAGTCCAGAGATTCACGACCGCTCCTTTTATGCTGTCTGCCCTCATAGAGGAAAGGCATGATCACTGTCAGGCGGTGTGCCTTTCCGTTAATGGCAGCAATGATCCTTTTGAGATCCTGATAGTGGTCGTCAGGAGACATGTGGTTTGTATAGCCGTTCATCTGATAGGTAATGCTGTGGTTGCACACATCCATCAGGATAAAGACATCTTTACCCCGGACGGAAGTGTTGAGAATGCCCTTGGATTCTCCGGTACCGAAACGGGGGCACTCTACTTCTATGAGATAGTCGTCTTCCATATAGCCATGGAAGGCAGGATCTTTCTTAAATGTGTTGTCCAGACTTCTGCGGTATTCTACAAGATGCTGGTTGACCTTGTGAGCCAAGGGCAGAGCGGATTTTGTAGTGAGCAGTTTGACAGGTGCAACCGGCATGGCGCTTTGTAGTTGTTCTGTGTTCGGCATGATGACCTCCTGTAGACTGATTTCCTATAGCGTAAAAAGCCATGTACTGACAATTATTTTATATCATTATGCTAGTGACACGTCAAGAAAATTCTAGTAAAATAAGAGAAGTCAGAAGATATGAACAAGATGAAAGCTGGCGCTGTATAAGCCTGCAAGGGGATAAGGTTGAATAAATTCTCTGATGAGCAATTTAGTTCAACAAACTGAACAAGTTCAGTTAGAATTTGTGCCGAAACGTCACAAATTCTATTGATCGCAGAGCAAAATCGGAGTATTCCTTCGGAAAACTCCTAAATTCTGCTTGCGTCCTCAGCGTAAAACGCTTCGGAATAGAGGTAAGAATGAAGAAAGTAAGACATGTGATCAGCAGAATTATAGAGGATTCTATTGCGGAAGAACTGGGAATGGAGCCGGGAGATGAACTGCTGAAGAT
>CAMWLJ010000082.1 GCA_947175055.1 uncultured Lachnospiraceae bacterium
TCGCGGTAGGTTTATATGATAGCACCGACTTCCGTCATTTGTCAACATGTTTTTTCATAATTTTTCACCATTTTGAATATTTCAACACTTAGGCCCTTTCCAAATGTCTACGTCCCACTCCGGTCGGCGCTTAGCAAGCGTCCCCCGACGTTTAGCGCCAAGCGAGAGCACGCCCCCTCTCACGACAACGATTCAGGTCAAAAGATGAAGGCTGTACACCGGAAGCAGCAGATCTGATAATATACGATCTGGTATATCAAAAAACGGCAACACCCATATATCCCAGTCCATAATATAATAATCCGCCGATCACACATGCCTCCAGTACACCTATGACGGCACCCAGCATTTTATTCATCCCTTCTATAATAGAAATATGGCTCAATGCCAGAAGCGGGCTGAAGATCAGACTGCATACTTTAAACAGGATCCCCAGCAAGATCAGTGCAACTATGCATACTGTCAATGTGCTCATCGCTTTTGCTCTTGCACTGGTTACCGCAAAAAAGATCAACACTACGCAGACCAGTGCAACGGCTCCGGATACGATGTTGACGATCTCACCCATGATTCCGTTAGCAAATCCTCTCTTGATCCTCCACACAAATAGAAGAAGGAGAATCAGTGCAAAAATCAATTTTATCATTATAAGTTATTTATTCTCCCGTTCCTGCAATCCCTATTTTAGTTCAATCGTGTCAATAGAATCAGGCGTTACGATCATATACCGCCGCATAGAATTCTGCGGTATCAGAAGCAGCACTGACTTGCTGAAACTTCCGCTGTATTTCTCTGCACCGTTAGTGTTATAGATACGACACTCCGATTCATTATAGATAATGACTTGATCATTATGGAATAAAATATCCTGGAAATCAATATCAAATTCTATTGACTGACGTAATTCTCCTGATTTATGATACAGATCCAGACGATATCTGTTCGTACTCTGTGTACTGTTAAACACCAATCCTATATATTCACTTCCATAGTACACTCCCTGCACATTTTCATCAAGCAGCTTCTCCGCCACACTGAGCGGCTTCTGCGCCCCGCTGAAGAACATGACTCTGTCATCGGACACCGCAAATACCGATTTATCATCCAGAAATCTTGTGAAAGGCACTATGGAATTCTGATAATCATAACCGCTCACATAATTATTGACATTGTTCTTGCCCACCGGCCCAAAATTATAAAACGCCACACTGGATTTCATCTGACCGCTGTCTACAAACAAATACGATACACAGGCCAATTCCCCGCTGGGAGAAATCGAAACATTGACCGGATATCCGCTGTCTTTCATTGTTGTCCTGAATGTCACCAATTCCTCTCCCTGCGAATCATATAAGCAGATCTGCGTGACATCGGTATCGTCCAGTACCACCGCTACTACACCGTTGGACGCCACACAAAAATCCCGGATCGGGCGATTTGTTGTTATACTTCCCATAACGCCCGCCGTGTTCATGACATGAATCACTCTTCCATTATAATCCCCGATCGCAACCACATTCTGGCACACATCCACGATGGGGTTCTGCATCTCAAAGGTCTGATTCCAGACCGCATTGCCTTTGATATCCATGCACCCGGCCCCATCCTTACTGTATGTCAAAAGATATCCTGCAAAGGGAACCAGCGTAGAATCCTGTGTAATACGAACCTCCGTGGTAAAAACTACTGTATTTTCCGTATACACTTTATTTTTCCATTGATAATAAAGTGCTGCACCGATGGCTGCGATCAAGATGATCACAAGCAGTGTTCTGTACACAACAGTGAATTTATGGCTCTTGATCTTTTCCCGATAACTTATTCTGCCCGAATCTTCCTTATTCTCCCTTTTCCGTCTCAGGTATTCCCTAACGTTGACCATTCCGTTGTTCCTCTTCTTCTCAGCCAGGACTCGATCGAATCGCCCTTAGGCTGTTTGCGCTCCCGCTTTCGCAAAAGTATGGCAGCTACATGTCCTATTGTAGCACACATTACCTTACGGCAGTATTATTTTTTGTCCATAGCGAATATTATCCGGATTCGTGATCTGATTCATTTCACAGATCTTCTTCACGTGAGAAGTGTCACCGTATATCTTCTTACTGATCAAATACAGTGTATCACCGCGCTCTACCTCATAATATCTGGCTACATTTCGCGAGAGCGCTTCCACACCTTCCTCCGCTTCCGCATCTGTCCGCTCTGCACTCTCTCCGTTTTCCTCTTCATCCTCTGCAGTCTCATCCCTTGCAGTCTTATTCTCTGCAGCCTCATCCTCTACAGTCTCGACCTTTGCAGTCTCATCTACCCCCACGTCTTCTTTCTCTGCCTGCATGCTTACTTCATCGTCGGTGTCTTCTCCCGCCTGACCGTCCTGCACGGTCCCGGCAGCGTACCCGTCCTGTCCCTGCAATGCATTCTCCTGAAGCACGTTTTCCTGTAAGCTATCATCCCAGGTCTCATCGTCCTGTACTATATTATCCGAAATCGTACCGTCCTGCAATACAGTATCAGACAGTGATTCATCCCGTTCCACCGAGACGTCACTGTACTCTTCCGTTACTTCCTCCGTTTCCTGATTTTCCATCACAAAGAATACTTCCTTTGCAGATTGATTCAACTGTTCCATCTTGTCATAGCTGTTGGTCGAGTTGATCATGATCGCTACCAACACGATAAAGACAAGTCCCAACTGTAAGGACACTGCAACATGCGGATTTCCTGTATACACTTTTTTCTTTTCCTTGCCCGGAAAATATTCTCTCTGTACGGTTTGCGCGACCGGCCGCTCTTTAGCGGCACGACTATTCCGAAAACCGGGCTGCTCAATAAGGTAGTCCTGCATCTCCTTATTTTCGCAATAGAAAACTTCATATCCTTTTATCTCATACGTACCGTGTTCCTCCTTGATCAGGAAGACCAGATCCTTCTGTGTCAGCCGACAGCAGATCTCAGCCAGCAGATCGTATTTATCGAAATCCGAAGTATGTCTGTCCAATCTTACCCCATACACGGTATACTTCCTGCCGTCTCTGCATCCATAGAAATTAAGTTCTCTGCCCTCTGACCTGTCTGCCTCCTTTTTCAAAAAGGAAATAACATAGTCTTCCACGTAAAGCTGGTATTTTTCTTCCTTTTTTCCTTTGTGAATGACGATTGGTGGCTGCCGCATTAGTCTCACTCCATTCTATAATACCCGATTCTCCATGCCCGGGCAGATCAACAGCTTTATGGCATTACTATAACATGTCTCCTGCAAAAAAAATGCCATATTATGCGGTATCACGAGATTCGTAATTTCTTACACCACCAAAAAGAGATGTGACCTGCACATCTCTTTCTAAATACCCATATCCTTAACATCTGCCTTCAATATGATCGAAGATAATTCTCAACTGTTATACAAACTGATAGATCGTCACGGAATCATACTCCTTCTCCCGCCCAAATACTGCGGAAGGGAAATCGGGATGATGAATATTATCCGGATAATACTGTGTCTCCAGGCAGAATCCCATACGCGGCCCGTAAAGAACCCCTTCTTTACCAGTCTCTTCACTGATACAGTTGCCCGCATAGAACTGAACGCCCGGCAGATCGGTAAAGACTCTCATCCTTCTCCCGCTCTTCGGATCTGACACTTCCGCGATCTCCCGCACCGTACCGTCCGCTCCATCAACAACGAAATTATGATCAAATCCCTGCGCCATCTTTAGTTGCTCAAAATCCGCATTAATATCCTGTCCGATAGGTTTGGCTGTCGTGAAGTCCATCGGCGTACCGGCTACCGGCACAATCTCTCCTGTAGGGATCGAACCCGGAACGGTAGGCGTATAACAGGACGCGTTAAGTCGCAACAGATGATCTTCTATCTTCCCCGCTTTATGTCCTGCCAGATTAAAGTAAGTATGATTGGTCATATTGATGATCGTATCCGCATCCGACGTCACATGATACTGTAACTTCAGCGCATTATCTTCCGCCAGGCTGTAGGTAACGGATACTTTCTTATTACCAGGAAATCCCATCTCGCCGTCCTTGCCTTCCAACGTAAACTTGACGCTGTCCGTACCTGTCTCCACATCCCACACGCGCTTATGATAGCCTTCATCTTTGTGGCTGTGCAGG
Source organism: uncultured Lachnospiraceae bacterium (assembly GCA_947175055.1). Lineage (GTDB taxonomy): Bacteria > Bacillota > Clostridia > Lachnospirales > Lachnospiraceae > UBA3282. Next base: position 4,129 of record CAMWLJ010000082.1, read on the forward strand.
TTATTGCCACCGTCGTTGTCGTCGATATGGTAGGTCTTCCCGCCAATCTCGAAACACGCACCGCCGATCCTGTTGGCGTTCGGCCCTATAGTCGCTCCCAGAAAGCTGCCATTGCCAAAGTAACCTTCCAGCGAATCAAAGCCCAACACCACATCTTCCACATTGCCGTCTTTATCCGGCACAAACAAATTTACCAGAATAGCGCCATAGTTAATGACTCTCGCCCGTACGCCGTTCGCATTTGACAGCGTATAAATATACACTTCTCTGCCGTCTCTGGTAACCCCAAATTTCTCTTTACCTACTCCCATATCTGCCTCCTTATGAAAAAACTTACACCTATGCGGTTGGACGCAATATCATAATTCCACTCTGCCTTCCAGTGCACGCAGCAGCGTGACCTCATCAATATACTCGAGATCGCCGCCCACCGGCACGCCACTGGCGATCCTCGTCACTTTGATCCCGGTCGGCTTGATCAGCTTGCTGATATACATGGCCGTCGTCTCACCCTCCAGACTGGAATTCGTAGCTATGATCACCTCGTCCACATTGCCTTCCAACCGCTGCATCAATTCCTTAAGCTTAATGTCTCCCGGTCCAATGCCGATCATTGGAGAGATTGCTCCATGAAGCACATGATAGACACCTTTGTATTTACCTGTCTTCTCATAGGCAGCCAAATCTCTCGTGTTCTCCACCACCATGATCGTTCCGTGGTCTCTGTTCGCACTCCTGCAGACTGGACAGACATCCTGATCCGTCAACGTATAGCACTCTCTGCAATAACGCACATTCTCCTTCGCATCCAAGATCACCCGCGATAAGCGCTCTACTCTCGCCTTCGGCATATTGATAATGTGAAACGCCAGCCGCTGGGCAGATTTGGAACCGATACCCGGAAGTCCGGCCAGCTCCTCTATTAATTTATTGATATATCCGCTGTACAGGTCCATTAGAAGGGAAAGCCTCCGCCCAGGCCGCCGGTCATCTTACTCATCACTTCCGTGCTGGCCTCCTCAGCCATGCGAAGCGCTTCGTTGGCCGCCGCCATCACCAAGTCCTCCAGCATCTCGATATCTTCCGGATCCACCACTTCTTCTGACAGTTTAACCTTCGTGATCTCCTTCTTCCCCGTCACGGTCACCTCTACTGCACCGCCTCCGGCCTTCGCTGTAAATTCCTTCGTCTCCAGTTCCTTCTGGCTCTCCTCCATCTGGCGCTGCATCCTCTGCGCCTGTTTCATCAGATTGCTCATATTCCCCGGCATGCCGCCTCCTGGAAATCCTCCACGTTTTGCCATATCAGTCTCCTTTTCTTAATCTATGATCTGTTGGAATCTTCATTCCTCTTCTTCTATCTCCATATGGATCACCTGACTTAGATCCACGTAATTCTGTACAAAAGTATTCTGATCGGGCACGCTCATGATCGTCACATCGATTTCTTTTCCCACGGCCTCCGACAAAATCTGTACCAATATTTCTTTGTGCCCTTCCTGCTTTAAGAAATAATCTGAAGCAAGACCGTCTTCCACAACTATCGTCAGCTTGTTATCACCGCCAAGACTCAGTTTCGCATCCTTCAGATATAATTTCATGGGCATGGATGTCTGCCCTACGATCGCCGGCCATTTACTGACCACAGTCTGTACGTCCTCCGGGATCGCTTTGGGGAGTACGGGGCGTTCCTTAGCCAGATTCAGATCCGGCAATGCCTCTGTCCTGTCCTGCCCTTCCGAAAAACTGCCTGCATTCCTGACCACTACACCCTTCTCCAGCTTCTCCTCCATCACCCTGATCCGTTCCAGAACAGATTCATAATCCTGCTCCATACTCGGACGACAGAGCCTGATCAGTGCGATCTCGATCAAGATCCGCTTCTGCGCCGCATACTTGATCTGCCCCGACAACTCCGAGAAAATACGGATATAGCGCATGATCGCCGTAGTCTCCAGCATAGCCGCCTCTTCCCGCAGCCTCACCAGATTATCGGAAGAGACATCGATCACTTCTTCAATATTGTCCGAAGATTTGACCAGCAGAAGATTCCGCAGATACCAGGTAAGATCGGTCACGAACTGCGTAAGTTCCCTGCCCTGCATGGCGATCTCCTCCAGAAGACCGATGCAGCCGTTCACATCCCCCTCCAGCACATGCCGCAGCAGCCGGCCGAACACTTCCGTGTCCACAGCGCCCAGCACATCCAATACCTTGTCATAAGTCAGTTCCTGTCCGAAGTGAAAAGCGATGCACTGATCCAACAGACTCAGGGCGTCCCGCATGGAACCGTCAGCCGTCTTGGCCACATAACGCAGCGCTTTCTCTTCTACCGGAATCTGTTCTGCATCCATCAGCTCCCGCAGCCTGGACGAGATCGTGTCAACGGTAATCCTCCTGAAATCATAACGCTGGCACCGGGAGAGAATGGTGATCGGAATCTTATGCACTTCGGTAGTGGCTAATATGAAAATAGCATAAGACGGCGGTTCTTCCAATGTCTTCAGAAGCGCATTGAACGCTCCGATCGAAAGCATGTGAACCTCATCTATGATATAAACCTTGTACTTGCCCTCTGCCGGAGAGTAGGATACTTCCTCAACGATCTCACGGATATTATCCACGCCGTTGTTGGATGCCGCATCGATCTCGATCACGTTCATGCTGGCGCCGGCCGCGATCGATCTGCAGGCTGCGCATTCCCCGCAGGGACTTCCGTCTACAGGCTGTTCACAATTCACTGCTTTCGCGAAAATCTTGGCGATCGTCGTCTTACCTGTTCCACGAGTTCCGCAGAACAGGTAGGCATGGCCTACCCGTTCCGCTTTGATCTGATTCTGTAAAGTTGTAACGATATGTTCCTGTCCCTTCACATCTTCAAAACAATCCGGACGGAACTTACGATAAAGAGCGGTATATGACATTACTTCTCTCTGTCTTTCTTATAATTATTATTTAATCTCCGAAGCTGATCCCCACCATCTTAGCTTCCTTCACGATCGTGGCATCAGGAGATACCATCTTCAGCTTACCTGCTACATCTTCCAGAGATACTTTAACCACTTCTCTGTTCTTATATCCCACCATAAATCCATATTCGCCCTTCAGGATCAGCTTGCCCGCCTCTGCTCCAAGCCTGGTGGCAAATACACGGTCATAAGGACAAGGACTGCCGCCGCGCTGTGTATGTCCCGGAACGGTGACACGTACGTCTTTGCCGCTCTTCTTCCTGATCTTGTCAGCGACCTCGTAAGAAACCGACGGATACGGATAGTTCTCCATCTTCTTCTTATATTCTTTCTTGGACAGCTTCGCGTCCTCCTTGGAGATTGCACCTTCCGCCACTGCCATAATGGTAAATCTGGATCCTCTCGCCTCACGCTCATTGATCGCCTTGATGACCTTGTTGATATCATAAGGGATCTCAGGGATCAGGATGATATCTGCTCCACCTGCCATGCCGGCATTCAGCGTAAGCCATCCCACTTTATGTCCCATCACCTCAACGATAAAAATACGTGCATGGGAAGATGCCGTGGTATGTATGCAGTCAATACAGTCTGTCGCAATATTCACTGCGCTCTGGAATCCGAAAGTCATATCCGTGCCCCAAAGATCGTTATCGATCGTCTTCGGCAGCGTGATCACATTCAATCCCTCTTCCCGGAGCATGTTGGCGGTCTTATGCGTACCGTTACCACCCAGGATCACCATACAGTCCAATTTCAACTTATAGTAATTCTGTTTCATAGCCTCGACCTTGTCCAGACCGTTCTCGTCCGGTTCACGCATAAGCTTAAAAGGTGTTCTGGAACTGCCAAGGATCGTGCCGCCCTTGGTGAGAATCCCCGCAAAGTCATGGCCTGTCAGCATACGAAAATCTCCGTAGATCAATCCCTTATATCCATCCAGGAATCCATAGATCTCAACATCCTCGCCGCTGCAGGAGAGACATTTCACTACGCCCCGCATCGCAGCATTCAGCGCCTGACAATCGCCGCCACTGGTCAACATACCAATTCTCTTCATCCTTACTTCCTCCTTACATTGTTAGTATCATAAATTCTGCTTACCCTGTATTTCTTTCTCACACCGAAAGAATTACCCCTGGTTTCATGTCTTATTATATTCCATTTTTCCTTTCATCTCAACCGATTCTTCTTTTTTCTTTTCCGGAATCTGCTCTGAGAACGCCCTCTCCTTAGTCGCCTCCTTCTCCAATTTGTTCCGCACACGCAGTTCCTTAAAAAAAATCGTCAGCATCTGTGTACACTCCTCTGCGAGAACACCTCTTTTTACCTGTACCTGATGATTGAACTCCGGCATCTCCAAAATATTAAGGATAGACCCGCCGCATCCCGCTTTGGGATTCATGCTGCCCATGACTACTTCCGTGATCCTGGCCTGTACAATGGCGCCTGCACACATCTGACAGGGTTCCAGCGTTACATACAGGGTGCATTCCTCCAGCCGCCAATCTCCCATCTTCTTACTGGCCCGATTGATGGCCGTGATCTCGGCATGGGCCAGCGTATTCTTGTCCGTATTGCGGCGGTTGTATCCCCTGCCGATGATCTTATCCTGGTAGACGATCACGCAACCGATCGGCACTTCTCCGAGCGCATAGGCTTTCCTGGCCTGCTTGAGCGCTTCCCTCATATATCTTTCATCCTGTGTCATATATCCTCCACAAATTATTAAAATTATTAAAAAAATTGAATGAAACAGTGGACAATCGTCAAATTTCAAATTATAATGCTATTGGTATGGAGTTGTATCGAAGTGGTCATAACGGGGCGCACTCGAAATGCGTTAGCCCTTCGGGGCACGAGGGTTCGAATCCCTCCAACTCCGCGCACAAGCCGAAATTTATGTTTCGGCTTTTTTGATGTCGCTCTTTCAAGTATTTCCAGTATAGCCGTTTTCCTTTCTAAACGCAATCACTGTCTGATGGCCCAAATAACAGCCACTGCTAAAATTCTGTTAAGTTCCTGTTAACAATCTGTTTCTATTTCGCTCAGCTTACGTTAAGATAACGCATATGCTATTTTCCCGTCCCTATCTTTTCACTATAATAGCGATACAGATGCTATTATAAACTTATCAGGAAAGAGAGGACGATATCCTATGAGCATTGGTATGTTGATCATCTGCGTGATCGGCGGTCTGGCCGGCGCACTCAGCACGGCTTATCTGATGATCAGTTTTCCGGTCATCATCGTATGGAAGATCTACCGTCATTTCAAATTCGGATATACGATGTTTGAGTAAGCAGATCTTAAATAACTGGCAAATGAACGTAAACTACACGAAAGAGCAGGCTCATTTTGGCCTGCTCTTTCTATCTCCTGACTATGAAATCCCTGTTCTCTATGTATAGCCCTCTTACACGTATACGTATATCCTATTACTTCCGTTATAAATGCCCTGTGTAAAATCACTGCCTGTTACTGATCAGAGAATATACAAGACATCCTCCCAGGGAAACAAATACAAGTCCTATGATCATAATCTCTACAATTCCCATCTTTACCTCCATTTCTCCATTCCAAAACACTTTTTCCGCAGGAATACTCCAATTTTGCACTACGATCAGTGGCATTTGCACAAAAACATCGCAGATCCACCGTCTCATACCCGCTGCTCATGTTATTTGTGTTCATACCAGATTCCACCAAAAAAACCGACTACTACGAGTATGATTGAAACGATCGACCACCCATCCATCTGCATTCCGACTTCCTCCTTACATCCGTACCTTTGACCTCTATCACCGATCTTTTTTTCATACTATCACACGCATATATGGTTTTACAGCTTCATGGATCCTTTTTAACGTATCTTTAGCATCTTCTTGATATCCTCTTATCGCTTTCTTAACGCCTTTTTAACAGTGTTTCCTGTTTTGCTTTTTCGCTAAATACGTTATACTTACTGTACGCAAGGAAATACTACGCAGTGTTATACTTGCATCCCTGCCAGCCTTAACACATTACGACAGCCCGCAGCGGGATGCACATTATCGCAGACTGGAGAAACATGCCGCATGTCAACAGCCATGAAAAACTGCGTTGTCACTCTCTCAGGACTGACAGTCGCTACCTTATTTGCCTTTTTATTCTGGCATTATGTGCCCGAGAACTCAGGTAATATATCATTAGTCTACATCCTTGCCCTGATCACCATTGTCCGGTTCACGGACGGGTATCTGCCGGGGCTGATCTCCTCAGTGATCGCCGTGGTCTGTGTGAATTTCCTGTTCACCTATCCTTATTTTGAACTGAATTTCACACTGTCCGGCTATCCCATCACTTTTCTGGGTATGCTGGGGGTAACGCTGCTTACGAGCACAATGACCGCGAATATCAAAGAGCAGGCCCACATGATCGCCGAGAAGGACAAGCTGCTCTCGGAAACCGAGAAGGAGAAGATGCGGGCCAATCTGCTGCGGGCCATATCCCACGACCTTCGCACACCTCTGACTGGTATTATAGGCGCCAGTTCTTCTTATCTGGAGAATGGGGATCTGCTTCCCGAGAATGAGAAGACCGCCATCCTGACCCACATTCACGAGGACGCCAACTGGCTCTTGAATATGGTAGAGAACCTTCTTGCCGTGACCCGTATCCACGATCAATCTTCAACCGTCAAGAAGACTGACGAATCCGTGGAAGAAATCGTATCTGCTGCGATCCTGCGTCTGAAAAAGAGGCTGCCGGAAGCCACTGTCACTGTCGCAGTGCCTGACGAACTGCTGATCATCCCCATGGATGCCATTCTCATCGAACAGGTATTGATCAATCTGCTGGAAAATGCCATTGTCCATTCGCAGAGCACGGAACCTGTTCTATGTTATGTCGATGACGATGCAACGACCGTAACTTTTCACGTCAAGGATTATGGGATTGGGATCGATCCGGAACGGATCACGAATATCTTCGATGGTAATTCCTATATCGGCAACAAAGAATCCGATTCAAATAAAGGCATGGGTATCGGCCTTTCCATCTGCAAAACCATACTCACTGCTCATGGCGGTACGATCAACGCGCAGAATCACGCGCAAGGGGCCGAATTCTATTTTTCGCTCCCCAAAGAAATGAAATAAAGAGGAGCACATCATGAATCTTAAACACGAAATCTTATTGATCGAAGACGAACGCAATATCTGCAACTTTATCATGACTTCTCTTCGCACGCAGGAGTATAAGGTCATCTTTGCCAACAATGCCTCCAACGGTCTTTCGCTGGCAGCTTCCGGCTGTCCCGACTTGATCTTGTTGGATCTGGGACTTCCCGATATGGACGGAATCGACGTGATCAAAAGCATACGGGAATGGAGTAATATACCGATCATCGTTATCTCTGCCAGAACACAGGAAGATGAGAAAGTAGCCGCCCTGGACGCAGGCGCCGACGACTATATCACCAAGCCTTTCGGCACCTCGGAGCTGATGGCCCGGATACGCACCGCGCTGCGCCGTTCCGGTATGAACGGCAGCTTGTCTATTACCGCCGAGAATCGTTACGAAGCCGGTAATCTCGTGATCGATTACGAGAAGCATATCGTTACTGTAGACGGCAATATCATTCACTTCACACAGATTGAGTATAAGATCCTGACTTTCCTTGCCCGCAATGCCGGCAAGGTCATAACTTATGACACGCTGATCGCCCATGTATGGGGGCCTTTTGCGGACAGCAACAACCGGATCCTGCGGGTCAACATGGCAAATATCCGCCGCAAGATGGAACAGAATCCGGCCGATCCTCAATATATTTTTACGGAGATCGGTATCGGTTACCGGATGATCGATAATGAGAATCTATAGATAATTTCCCGATTATAATAAAAAGCATCGTCTCCGTTGACAAATGGTGCAAAAAACAGTATACTATAAAGACCGTGCAGCCGGGGCGTTAGCGGTGCCCTGTA
>CAMWLJ010000083.1 GCA_947175055.1 uncultured Lachnospiraceae bacterium
CTTTGCTGATCTCATACCCGTAAGAAGCTTCCGCTCCCTTATACTCATTCTCCTTAGCGGGAAGCACAAATTTTACCGTATAGCTGCCGGCATCAACCGGAAGAACTCCTTCCTCCGTCAGTTTCTTTGGCTCGCCCAGAGCACTGTCGCCGGCAAACCATTGATAAGTAACCGTTGCGATCACCGGGTCATCAAGATAAGACAAGTTCTTGTCTTCACCATTTATCTTGACACCGTAGTTACCTAAGAACGCTGTACTTAACTTCTTACCGGTCCCATCAGCAACAGGAGATGTCCCGTCTGCTTTATAGTCGTCGCCCAGCCGCTCCCACTCACTGAATTCTGTCTCTGCCGCTTCTGCAGCTGACGGCTGTGCATCCGCGTCCGTCGTCGCATCCTCCGCCTGTGGTTCTGCAGGTTCCACGGAGGTCTGTGGCAGATCCGTATCCTCCGTCGGCAGCTGATCTGGCAGCTCTCCTTCCGGCTGCACATCGTCAGTTGTATCTGCCGTCGGTTCAGCAGACGGTCCCTGCGCCTCCTCTCCTCCTGTATTCATATCACTCTGTGTGGAATCTTCCTCCACACTTGCCTCTGTAACCGACTGACCCTCATCCGTTACAGCAGCATATGCCGTCGCAGGCAGCGAAGTCACCGTCATGACAACCGCAAGTGCCATGGCGAGAATCCGTTTTGTCTGAAACAGCTTTCTCAGTTCACTCATCCTTTCGTCCTCCTTCAACTAGTCTAAACAACACTGCCGCTCATGAAACTATTGCGCAGCAGAGCTATATAGCCCCATTCTACCCCCCCCCCTTTTGAAATCGTCAAGGAATTCCCGGATAATTTTTACGATTCAGGAAACAGTTCAGATTTCTCTCCCGAATTTTGTAAAGCATACATGGATCACACAAAAAAAGAGACACCCTGGTATAAAGTGTCCCGTCTTCCCATAACTGATCACATATAAATTTTCTGAAAAAAGTGAATCTATTCCTGCAGTCCGGCGCTTTGCAGCACAGACTCACTGCTATAACAGCAGATCATCTCATCATCACTCATGAGATTGTATTTCTCATAGCTTCCCTGATAGTGCTCTTCAATCCTGCCTATGTCTTCTGCAGAAGTCACATCATAGCATATATCCAAGTAATCCTCTCCATTAACGGCTTTGATCCTGCTCACATTGAGCCCAAGTTCTTCAAAACTTTCAAAGCTTTCCACGGCAAACCCAGCCGCCTCCAGATTTGCTGCCACTTCATCAGCCTCCGGATACGTGCTTTCTCTCCCCACATCCTCCGTCACAGGTCGCGAACCACATCCTGACAAAGTCAACATCACGACAGCAAGAATAACTATACCTACTTTTCTCATATCCAACACACCTTCCCTTTCACAACTGACCTTATGTCTAAAACAGCACTTATTGTACTACGGCAAAGACCATTTTGCAATTTAAAATTAATACTACCTGTGCGATTGGACGCTCCGAAGAACATCCAGCCTGACTTCCGCGCAAAGAAAAAATCGTCGCCCGGCAGCGACGATTCAGAGAATGCTCCGCATTCTCCTTGAATGGTTTACACTGTCGCAATTTCCTATAAAGCAAAAAAGAAGTGCTGAACTAAATCAACACTTCTCGTTTCATACGATAGTATAACGGAGAAAGAGGGATTTGAACCCTCGCGCCGCGCAAGCGACCTACACCCTTAGCAGGGGCGCCTCTTCAGCCTCTTGAGTATTTCTCCATAGTCTGAACTATCCTCTACCAATATGAAGTTCTGCGTTTCACAACAACGCAAAATTTATTATACCTAAAGTATTCCCACTTGTCAATCTTTATTCCCCTAAAATTTTAACAAAAATCGGGCTGGTAAATGCCATACTGTGTTCATTGCGCTTCATCGGGCCGGCATTATCACGTCCTTGAAGCATCATCGGGCTTACCTTGGAAAGAGAAGATTCATCTTCAAATATGCTTTTGCAGCAAGCAACCACTGTATACCAATGTATGCCCGGTTCCGGCATCGCATCCTCCAACATACCATCAAACTGTTCTTTATCCACCTCGATCCAGGGCATCAGTTCACCGTCCCGCAACAATGCAATCCTGTGAATCCCATAGGCAGCCGACACCTGCGCGTGGATCATAAGCGGCTTATATCCATCGACAGACACTTCTCCGCCCATCGGGACGCCGTTTATATCACACCATATCTGTACAAAACCGTTTGAAAAAGCCGTGAGTCTTCGCTCCTTCATCGCTTCAAATACACACTCCGCATCAACCGTTCCTTTATCCTTGATCCAAAATCCCGTCATGCCCAACCTGTTATTCATAATATCCAGATTATGGTCTGTGCCCCCGGTAATACCCACTTTACACCCATAATTTAAAAAATTGCACGGAAAATGCTGCAGGGACATTTCATGAGATTCACCAAGGATGATATTTCCTCTCAGCTGCAGGGCTTCCATGTTCCATTCCAGTTCCGGATCCCATGTTTCCAGAGTCTTCAATGTATTTATCTCCGAGCGTCCGTGACAATGTCTGAAACATCCAACGCTGCCAGCCGGCAGATATCTTTTCAAAACCTTATATATAACACTGCGTCTGACGGAATAGAGCGATGCCAGTCTCGATATATCGCTTGCTGTCCTGTCGATCTCATAGAAATTCGTATCGTGGTCAGGAGATACCGACGGCTCGTTTCCATAAAGTACTACGGCATCTTCAGACAATTCCTCGACACGGTCAGTAAGCCATGTATATAACGGATGCGCCACTCTGTCAAGATGATCGGTCAGGCATACCACCTTATTACCCAATAAATCTACATACCATCTGACCAGTTCATCCGGGCTGCCATCTATTCCACTCATACATTTTGAATATGCGCTGTGGTCGTGAATGTCTCCCGTTACATATCGATAGCCTTGCACCATAAACGGTTTATACTTCTTCTCTATGCCCAACGCGGACATTTCCGTCTGATATGGAGCCTTATGGGCTCCGGCCGGATGCGGCAGTTCTAGCAGCTGTTCCTTATCGTCAAACCGCCACGCCTCTGCTCTCAGATTCTGCTCTGCACTCAGATCCTCCTCGTCAAATACGGGCAGTATCGCAACACATGACTTTCCATCTTCATGGCCTACTACTGAAAATGCCGTATCTGATGCACCGCACGAATTGCATACCCGTCCAAAAGGAGCGAATTTATCTCCGTCAAAAAAACTGACGCATGTATCCCATCTGTTCCTTCTGAATCCGTCACAGTTGAACCGCCTGCATGATAGAATAAGCTTTCCGTAAATGCTGAAAAGGCGCACATACCCTAAATGTATACTCATTACAAACTGTCCATGGTTTTCCAGAAAGCCCTCCTTCGGCATCGGCACCGCTGCCAGCGGAGATACCTTTCCTTTTGAGACATACCATACATGCAAGTCATTGGTCATACTCAGGCAATGGTCCATCCCCCAATGCGGCCGTGATTCAAAAGCTATACATAGACTGCCGTTCCAATATACCAGATCAGGATGTAGATTTAATTCGTCCTGATGTATCTTATAACAGGAAGGTTTATCCAGATCTGTTATGTCCATTAACAGTATGTCAATACCCTCTTCGGGAACGCGCAGTTCTCCCGCAAGCCAAAGACTTTTTCCGGCAGAACATAATACCGGATACTTAATATCATACCTGCCAACGACACTGCCCTCCTGATCTATGACAAATGTACTACCCATATGTCGGAATGCCACATATAAATTACCCTTCCACACAGTTGCTGACGGAGTACCGATCATGGTATCCGCATGAAATACTGACTCTGTCTTTCCATCCAGATATCTATATAAGTTCCACTGCTCTCCCTTCTGCTCACTCCAGACCAACAGCGGAGCTTCCGTCTCACACTTGGGCGATACGGGACCATAGATACGATCTGCATGACTCAATTCCCTGCAGCCATCCTTGTCAAAATAACATACGTGACGATCCGTATAGATCGCCGCAGCAAGCCAGTCAGGGTGCAGCTCTCCAGGCTTACAGACACCCTTTTTCATTAGTTTTCTGCCAAACTCCTCTTTATCGCTGCTGTCCATCGGGTCTTTGTCAAAAAAGGGCTGCTCTATCTCATCTCTGAAATCATGATCCGCATCCGGAATGCATAACGCGCCACCATACCACCCTGCTGCGCTGTTAGATGCAGTCACGGAAACTGCTGACGGAACATAAATATTTAGCTTATTCATATATTTTCCTCCATTACGAAGCGTTTAACGCTGAGGATCATTTGATGGCGGCAACGCTGTCCCGCTCTATGAACGTACTGCAAACCTGTATTTTCGTTCTTGCTCCCGGATTGTGCTTCATCTTGTCAAACAGTTTACGCACTGCAATCCGTCCCATTTCTTCCTTATGAACTCTTACGGTCGTAAGCGGTGGGTTGGATACCGCGCAAAATGGCATATCGTCAAATCCGACAACCGATATGTCATCCGGAATACGGAATCCCTTCTCCTGTAAAGCCCGCATTGCGCCAAGGGCAATGATATCATTATCTGCAAAAAAGGCGGTCGGAAGCGGCTTCCCCTGCGCAAGGAGCATCTGCATATCTACATATGCCCCTTCCATTGTGGGCGTAAGAGAAAAGCTATAGGTCGGATTCAATTCTATTCCTGCTGTCGCCAGCGCCCGCTTATACCCTTCTTCCCGATAAAAAAAATTCTTGATTCTGATACTACCCTTCAAATATCCTATTTCCTTGTGTCCTTTTGCAATCAAATACTTCACTGCGTTGCATGACATATCTGTATTGTCTATGAGGATCGCATCAAAGATCGTATCCTCAAACCAGTTATCTATCATGACCAGTGGAGAAATCGTGTTCATAAAGGGCTTTGCATCTTCCTCGTCCATCTCTGTTGCGAGCAGTAACAGCGCAGAGTTCGGATCATTGAGCAGTTGATTCCTTACATCATGAAAATCAGCATTCCTGGGACTCAGGTTACACAATGTCGTCTCGTACCCTGCCTTCCGGGCTTCATCTTCTATTCCGCCGATAATAGCCGAGAAAAACGGTGTATCTGACACGATGATTCCATCCCATTTATATATGACAAGTTTTATATTGTCTATTTTAGGTTCCGGAAAATATCCATGCTCTTTTGCGACGGCGAGAATCCGTTCGGACGTCTCCCTGCCAACCCCTTTCTTGTTATTTAAGGCATTTGAGACGGTGGCGGGCGAGAATCCTGTTATTTCACTGATCGTTTTAATACTCATTTTCATGGTAAATAGTACCTTCTTATGTTAATATAGATTTTATAAATATCCACTTTTCAACTAAGTGTTTAATTAACCCAAGTATAATATAAAAAATTTGTTTGCTCAACAAAAATCTGCATCCGCCCGGTCTTCCGCCCCTTATCATACCCCTATGCCAGCAATTCACCTGAACGTCTCACTACAAGAATCGCGATACCTTCTTTACCGGAAAGGTTTATCCGAAAAGCGCCGGAAACACTTTCCATCACTCTATTCCTCGTCATTTCCCACACATCGATCACTTCCACATCGTATTCTCCATTGGCCGGAAGCTCCATATCATAAAATGCATTGCAATGTCTCTGCAGATAAATAAGTCTGTAATCAGGATTGATACCGATCGGCACAATAAATTCGTTGATGAACACATTTCTGTTCTGTGGCCTGTTATCCCAGATCTGGCGCACCAGTTTTGCATGTTCGGGACTCTTTGCCATTGCTGTCGGATCATCCATTACATTGCGGCATATCGGTTCCATCTCTCCCGGCAGCTGTTCCAACAGCTCCTTCAGAAAGGCAATGCGTTCCGGCGCTTTTCCGTAAAGGCTGCCGCCTTTCGCCCACCACAACACTTCATCCTCTCTGTAATAGGTCTCGCCGTGTGTGCAGTAACATCCAAAGGCCACCGCCGTCCACATTCTGTTGACGACTTCAAACGCACTGTTATTCCCCCAATCCGATTCAATGTCCCCCTCATATCCCAGCTCATCAACTACCGTAGGCAGCTGATATTTCGCACGCAGTTTAAATGCCTCCTGCATGTTGCTTCCCTGCCAGGAAACATGGCTCATCCAGTCTCTTTTCGGATACGGCTCCAGCCAGTTATGCGCGGACACAAGATGCGAATAGGGATCGGTTTCTTTTACTTTATCTCCAAAAGCATCCCAGTCCTCGATCGTCTTCGTGAAGACAAGATCGTATTCATTAGAAAGGCTCCACCACACATTTCTGAATGCAGCCAGCCTGCGCACACAGTAGTCAAGATACGCCAGATTTTCCTCCCTTGACAAATCAGCAAATCCCCATCTGTCGTATGGATGAAACAAGATCAAATCCGCCTCTATTCCCAATTCGCCCAGCTGCATGATTCTTTTTTCCAGTTTCTCCCAAAATGAGCTGTCCGGTTTACTTATTTCCCAATTTCCCAGCGCATCCCTCTCAAACGGATAACAGTCTGGATCGTTTCTATTATAGTTCATACTCTTAGGAAATACGCACATTCTCACTTTGTTGAACGCGGATTTTTGCAGAGTTGCAAGGGTCTGTTCCTGTAGCTGTTCCGTCTGATGGATCCATGCATAGCAAGTCGTTCCCATTGGGATAAACCTTGTTCCATCAGCGTATCTGAAATGCATGCCATCCGCTCTAACAGGCCCATGATTCTGCCCCTGGTTGGCAATACACCGAAAACTCCCCTCGACCGATATCTCTCCCCATGTTGCCGTATAATTCCATACACCTTCAAGTTCTGGCATAAACCGTATGATCGCTTTACCATTTCCGGCATAGAATCCTTTCATAGTGATCTTATCGGCTTTGGCCTGATCCCCGTTACGAAAACAGGCTGTTATATCAGCATCCTGACATTCTCCGGACGTTCCGGCGAGCTCCAGTTCAAAGACTGCATATCTTTCAACAGATTTCATTCTTCCCTCCATTCCGAAGCGGCACAAACTCTGACTGAACTTGTTCAGTTTGTTAAACTAAATCGCTCATCATAGAATTTATTCAGCTTTATCCATACCTTTCTTCTTGAAATACAGCAGGCGGCTGCTGACAGAGGCAGCCGCCCGAATACTTGAACAGATCCTATCTTATTTTGCATCCAACTCATCCAACACCGGCTGGATCAAGGACATTTTTTCGTCTACCCAATTCTGCCAGTTTTCACGCAGATCGCCATCTTTAACGATCAGCTGTGAATATTCATCCGGATACGTAAACTGCACTTGGTTCATGGCATTAGAGCTGTGGAATACTACATCCCAATCAATTTTGGCCAGTGTATCATCTGCCAATAACGAATATTTATCCTGATACTGTTCCACCTGTTTGTCACGGTACTGCTGCGGCGTGCTCGGATTAATGATCTGAAAATCATCGCGGCGTGTTGCAAATGTCTGGAAAAATCTTATGGAAGGATATGTGGACAACGGATCTTCCTCAGTCAAAGCCTTAAGCGAACCGTCGCTTTCCACTTCAAAATCGACTCCCTCAAACCCCAGGTTCATGAGCAGCTGGCCTTCCTGTGTGCAGGAGAATTCAATAGCATCCATCACACGTTCAAAGGTCGCATCATCCATATCCGGATTGAATAACAGCGCCCCAAAATAGTTTGCTGTTTCCAGACCATGAAACTTACCGTCATTGTCCACAAGAAATGCCGATAACAGACTCTCATCGGGGTTCAGCCCGTTCTGGCTCATCTCATTTGCAAACATACTGTAGTTTGAGGAAAGTCCACCTGCCCAGAATATCGCAGATGTTCCGGCGATCGTCATCATATCCTCATCCTCGCCCTGGTTAAGCGTGTAGAACTCCGGATGGATCAGACCCTCTTTCCATGCATCCTGAATCCATTTCAGCGCCTCATAAGTCTCCTCATCAGCACCGCCCCATCTATATTTTCCATCATCACCTTTATAAAAGATCTTATCCGGGGAGGAGTGCTCATACATCTGATAGACAAGACCGGATACCAGCATATTAGAATATGATGTTATCGGATAAAAGTTTGCCCCGACATTTCCCGGATCCTGTTCCTTCATCTTTCTCGCCAGATCAAGAAATTCATCATAAGTATAGTAATCTTTGACCTCAACACCAACCGCTTCGATCCAGTCTTTACGCATGTAGGTCTGGTAGTGCTGTGTCAATGTCTCTGCAGGTTTATTGTTAAAATAGATCGGCACCGGCAAGCAGTAGGTACCTCCCAACAGCTCGTCCAACTCTTCACCGATTCCCGTCAGAGCATACAGTTTAGCCGTTTCAGGCCATCTTTCCTTCCAGTCATCATCAAGCTTTCTGACAAGCCCCTGATCCACATAATCCATAAATTCGCTATGTACATAGTTCCAGTTGACAACATCCGGCATATCTCCGGAATTGATCCATATACGAAGATTCTCAACCCAGTTACCCCAGGTAAGAGGCGTAACTTCAATGTCTAAATTAAATTTCTCCTGAACGGTTTTGTAAACATCGTCCTGTGTGTAGTCAATTCCTTCGTCGCCCTCGATCACCTCTGCCCAGGACACCGTGATCTTCTCCGAATAATCCTTCTGCGTCCCTGCCTCTGACCCGGTGTCTTCTGACTGTGCGCCTGCATCCGAACCGGTGTCTTCCGCCTGCACTGCGTTATCGGCAGAAGAAGTATCCGCAGACGAAGATGTATCATCACCGCCACAAGCTGTCATGGTCATAAGCATAGAAGCCGCCAAGATCCCACTTAAGATTTTCTTTCCTTTTTTCATATGAATCCTCCTTTAAGAATTGATATAAATATATTTCATGCAAACATAAGTGCTTCACCATGTCTGCTGAATTACCGTATCCAACCACCATACACCCGCATGCTGTACTATCCTTTGACAGCACCGACCATGATACCTTTCACGAAATGCTTCTGCAGGAACGGATATACGCACATGATCGGAAGCATCGTCATGATAACGGCACACATTTTAAGACCCATGGTAAACTGGCTGCCCTGCATCGATGCCGACGCCGATGTAACATTACCCGCCATCTCCGAGTTGATGACTATATTGCGCAGCACCAGCTGTAATGGAAACATATTCTGTTTTCTGATGAATATCATGGAATTGTACCATTCATTCCACCGGTCCACGCTGTAAAACAGTACGATCGTGGCAAGTATCGGCTTTGAAAGAGGAAGTATGATCTTAAATAATATCATCCATTCCCCTGCGCCATCCAGCTTCGCCGATTCCATCAGAGAATCCGGAAGGCTTTCTATATAGTTCTTCACCAGTATCATATAAAATGTGTTCACCCCATAGGCCAAGATGACAGACCAAAGGGAATTCGTCAGGTTAAGGGATTTCATCAGCAAGTACAGTGGCACGATACCGCCCTGGAATATCATTGTAAAAAGCACAAGCCCAAATATGATCTTCCTGCCCGGATATCCTTTCCTGCTCAGCCCATACGCCATGCAATATGTCAGAAACACATTTATCGGCATACCGATCGTGAGTATCGTCAAGGTAGACTTATAACCCGACCAGATCCTTCCGTCTTCAAAAAGCCTCTTAAAAGACTGCAGCGTAGGATGTCTCGGTATCACCAAAAACGTTGAATTTAAGTAATCTTTCTGTGATGTGATCGAGATCATCACAACATTAAAAAACGGAATCATTATAATCAGTGCAAACACGCCAAGGGCAATGACGCATACCCAATCTACCCAATCCATTTTCTTCTTTAACATTTCTTTGATCGCCTCCACTATAATCTATCACGCAAACAGGCCGTTGCCGCCCATCGCCTTGGAACCTCTGTCCGCCAAAACCAGCAGTATCATATTTACGATCGACCTGAACAGACTGACTGCCGTAGAAAATCCAAAATCAGGCGCAGACTGGAATGTGATACGATAAATATACATGTCAAGCGTCTCAGCCACTTCTTTGACCGCCGAATTATTAAGGTTAAATATCTGATCGAATCCTGCCGACATCAGATTACCGGTCGTAAGAATGAACATGATGATGATAGTTGGCAGAAGATTGGGGAGCGTAATATTGACTATTCTCTGCCACCTTGAAGCTCCATCAACTTCCGCTGCTTCATACTGACTCTGATCTATACCGGTTATGGCTGCCAGATATATGATCGTGTTCCATCCGGATGATTTCCAGACATCCGTCATATACAATAACGGTTGGAACAATTTCTCACTTCCCAGGAAATTTACCGTTTCAAGCCCGATCAGGCTCAATAACCCGTTTACCATTCCGTCAAAGGAAAGTATATTAATAAGAATACTGGATACTATGACCCATGAGAGGAAATTCGGAAATGTCATAACTGTCTGTAAAAATTTCCGATAACGAGGAAATCTGATCTCATTCAACATGATCGCAAACATGACCGGAAAAGGAAAAACAAATACCAGACGCAGAAGGTTGATCGACAACGTCCTGCCGATCGCTTTAAAGAACGCCGGATCTCTCATTACATATTGATAATTCTCCAAACCGTTCCATGGACTCCCCCAAATACCCAGATTGGCCTTGTAATCTTTAAACGCAAGCTGCAGACCGGCCATGGGGATATACGCAAAGATTATGTACCATAAAACCGGCAAAAAAAGTATGACGTAGATCTGTCTGTGTTTCCATACAGAAAAACAGGTATGTCTTGCATTTTCAGCAAGACTCTTTTTCTTCCCTCTTCTTAAATCTTGTGCTGTCATGAATACCTCCTCATCCCTTCTGATGCTCCCATTATGCATTCGTCTCATTCAGTACCATGTCAGATAACTGTATGTAGTAAATGCATTCGGTGAATGTTACACAGGTAAATATTTTATACGCATGATTAAATGTATCATTTATTATTTTATAAATAATTATATAAAAATTTACCTTTCGTTAATTCAGAATAACAAATGCACAATTGATTGTCAATATATATTAAAAAAATATATATAATTAACAAATAGTAGTTCCCATATTTGTCTATTATTTACGATAATTCTTTAAATTAACTGGATATATAAATTTTTAGATAAATATTTATAGATAAGGTTTTTATTTTATAAGAAGTTATTTAGTTCAGCACTTCACGGCAACAAGGTCTTTCCTATGAAATAGATAATGGCAGTATAACACTGCCCGGACACTGCCGTTTCAGCGTTATACTGCCATTATCGTTACTCATTTTCCTGAGAGCATCATACCTTTTGGGATATTCCCACACGTACGCATCCTTACTCTTTAGTCTCAAAAAGACTCCACAGACATCATTAATGTGTCGCACCACCCGTCACTTTAATATCCTCCTCCGTGTCCACGATGGCTTCGATCGCCGCCTCGATTGCTTCCACCATCACATCCTGCGACATGGAAGGCATATTCTTCTTATCGAGCACCTGCTGAGGCAAAAAAGGGATATGGATAAAACCGCTGCGTTTCCCCGGATACCTGGTCGTCAATAGATGACACACACCGTAAGTCACATGGTTGCACACGAAGGTACCCGCCGTATTGGAAACAGACGCCGGAATATTTCTATCCTGGATCCGCTGTACCATTGCCTTGATCGGCACCGTTACAAAATAAGCATCCGGTCCTTCCGGATAGATGGGTTCGTCTATGATCTGGTTCCCTTCGTTATCCGGAATCCGACAGTCGTCCACGTTAATTCCCACCCGTTCCACTGTGATATCCGGTCTGCCGC
>CAMWLJ010000084.1 GCA_947175055.1 uncultured Lachnospiraceae bacterium
CATAGTCTCCCCTCCTGCTCCGTTCCAAAATTGACGAATTTTTCCCTGCCGCTTATAATAATAGACAGCATTACCCTCAGTAAACAAAACGTGTTATCGTCTCGGAGGAACGTCATGTATCGTTTAATCATTGTTGATGATGAACCAGTCAATTTTTACAGCATCCACCACGTTGTTGACTGGCAAAGTTATGAAATAGAGATCTGCTGCACCTGCACTTCCGGCAGAGAAGCCCATGAGGCCATTCTTACACACCAGCCCGATTTCGTGATCACGGATATTGCCATGCCCGACATGAGCGGCCTCGACCTGATCGCGTCTATCCGCAGTCTCGGCTTCGAGACGGAATTTATCATCCTTACCGCGTACCGTAATTTCACCTATGCCTGCCAGGCGCTGGACAATCAGGCGCTGGCCTATCTGCTCAAACCGGTAAAGAAAGAAGACATTGAACGCGTGCTTCCAAAGCTGTTGGACAAGCTCTCCCAAAAGAACAGCGTCGGTATCCCCACCTACGACCTGAATTATTCTGCAGACAACCTGTCCACGCCTTTGAAGGAATATCTGACAAGAGCCGCCGTCTACCCCCACAACCGGGTTTTATTAAGCGACCGTCCCCTGACGTCTGCCGCAAAGGACGCACAGATCTTTCAGATTCCCGTGAGGCAGTTCGCAAACGCCTGCCTGTTTTCCGGCGCCTCTCCTGACGTGACAGATATTCTCCCTTACGGATACAGCCCGTCATATCCGGATTTCTCAGGTTTTCACCAGATGGTGCTGGATGCCGCCCTGTCGCTAAACGGCGAATTCCCTTATGCAGGCCATGCAGGCGTCGCTTCCATACAGAAATTTATCGCCTCGCATTATACCGAAGAACTTGGCATTCCTCTTCTGGCCGAACATTTTTCCATGTCGGAAAGCTATTTGTGCAACATATTTAAAAAGCATACCGACACTACCATCGTAAACTTCATCCGGCATGTGCGCATCCATCAGGCCATGCGGATGATCCGTTTTACGAACAACGATAATATTACCGTCTCCGAACTGGCCGGCTATAACAGTTACAGTTATTTCGGCAAACAGTTTAAGGAAGTCACCGGTATGACGCCTTCTCAATACCGCAGAGAAAACAGTCTCCAGGAGGATCATGTATGCTGTCATCCCAGAAATCCCTGAAAAAAATACTCGTATCTGCCTGTATGCTTCTATGCATCGTGTCCATCCTGCTTTTCAGTGTCCTTCTGTTTTTCGGATACCATCGGGAACAGGAACGGGTCGACGCGCTGGCCGCCTCATCAGAACATACTTTAAGGCAATATCTGACCAATGAGACGAGCAAATACAAAGATGCGCTGTCCCTGCTGGGATACAGCTCTCTGACACAGACTTACCTTTTCTCATCCGGTTCTTCCTACGAATACATGGATATGAGCTATATCCTGTCCTCTCTGAATTACGTGCGTAATTCCATAGACCACTGCAGCGAAGTATTCCTGCAGTCCAACATGGGAAAAGTGCTGGGCACCGCATCCTCCCTTTCCTCTGATTCGGCAGAAATGATGCTTTTCAAACAAATGTCAAAGGATTACCGTCTGTACGATGAGAAACCCTATGACAGCTTTTTTTCAAAACCATACTACATCACCGGCTGCGACCTTCCCTATATTTTCTATGTACAGCGCATGACCAATATCATCAGTACAGAATCGGACAAATACATTACCTGCGCCATCATGCTCGACTATCAGGCCTGGATCAACGCACTGCAGGTTTCCTTTAACGAGGAGAACGGTTATTATGTAATTTTGACTGACGACCGGCTTTTCTACGCAGATTCTGCCGGCCTGGAAGGTCTCACCTCACAAATGCTCAGGACAGCCGGCCAGCGTATTTCGGTGCAGAATACTGCCTACCGGGTGGATCGCCTGAGCAGCCCGAATGACAGATGGAATGCCTGGTACTTCTATCCGGTTTCTAAAATAACCGGATCTGTTTTTTCCTCCATGCAGTTTGAATTATACGTGGTTATCTTCCTGTTCATAACCATTCTCACCACCTACCTGCTCTTATCTCTTGTGTTGAAACGTCTGACTCTTTTTCTGAAGGAAAAAATGGTGGACCTGCACCCGGAAGGAAAATTGGAAATGAACGGCCTCTTTGCCTACGAAGAGTTTATGCCCATTCTGATCACCATTAATGAAATGCTGGAGCATATCTCTTCCATTACGCAAAAAGAGATGGAGACGCAGATAAAGCTTTATCAGACTATAGCCGAGCAGAAAATAGCCGAACTGCGCTCCCTGCGGATGCAGCTGAATGCTCATTTTCTTTTTAATACCCTCTCCGCCGTAAACTCTATCGCCCTCTCTCACGAGGATCATGAAGTCTCCGATATCGTCTTAAGGCTGGGTAATATCTTCCACTACATTCTGTTTACACCAGCCGTGACGGAACTGTCTGATGAGCTGGATATGGTCACTAACTTTGCCGAAATCATGGAACAGCGTTTTCCGGCCTTCCATGAACTCATACTGGATATTACCCCGGAAGCGCTGGATTGGCAGGTGCCCACCATGTTTCTTCAGCCTCTGGTGGAAAATTCTTTTGAACATGGCCATAAAATGCCTGCAGAGAAGTCCCGGACTGCCACCACCAGGATCACCGCCTTCATCGAACAGGATACCCTTATTCTCAGAATCTGGGATAACGGCTGCGGAATTCCTGCCTGTCGTCTGGAACAGATCCTGTCCAACATCCAGCTTCCGAAGGATCCCTCTGACGAGCGTGACGCCATTACGTTAAAGAACATCTGCTACCGCTTCTCACTCATCTACGCAGAACAATTCCACTTCTCCATACGTTCCGAAGAAAACGTATACACGGAAGTGGAATTGCAGATTCCTGTTATGGAGCCGGAAACTCTGGACAGACTCGCCAGAGTGCAGCATATCGTTATTTAATAGTAAACGACATTAGAAATTTGTTATGTCGTTTACTATAATTACAGAGACAATATCCCCATCGCAGCCGCCGCCAAAGTCAGGATCGCACTGACCAGCCACAGATACTTGAAGGAGTATTTCAAATGTTCCTTCATGCTGATCCCGGCCAGCCCCACAGACAGATAGGGCGCCGGACCGATAAAGGTAATGTTGGCTGCGAAACTGCTGCCCAGCAGCACTGCCACTACCGCCTGCATCATGCTCCCGCCTGACTCGGCAGAGATCGTCCCGATGATTGGCGCCAGTATGCTGTAACAGCAGTCACTTCCAAGCACGACCGAGATCGGAACACCCACCAGACCATAAATAAACGGAAGAATCCTGCCGCCGTTTGAAGGAATAAACAACAGCAGAGAATGCGCGATCGCATCCACCATACCGGTATTCTTCATGATGCCGATCAAAGCCCCCAAAGAGAAAATAACCAGCACCAGCGGATATGCCGTCGCCCCATGCTTCTTAATCTGCTCCTCCTGCTCCTTCACTTTCGGAAAATTAACCACCAGAATGACCGCCAGGCCAAGCATAAATCCCATAGTGCTGTTCACCTTTCCAAGCAGCAGCAGAATGATCAGCCCGATGGTAAAGAGGACGTCGAAGGCGATCACACCTTTTGGAGCCTTCAAGGCTGCCGGTTTATTCAAGGTTTCTTTCAGCGTACGGAATTCTATATCCGTCATCCCGGAATGATTCTTTCTCTCGACTCTGGCCAAAAACAGATCCATCACGATCAGCAATACTGCACCGGCCACCTGCAGAGGCAGCATGGTATTCCAGATCTCTACCGCGTCAAGCCCCGTACTGGCAGATGCCCGCAGCATGGCCGAGCACCAGGGAAGCACATTCATAACGCCTGCCGAAGCAGATACCAGAAATACCAGCACTGTCCTCCTGACCTTCATCGCATCGAACAGCGGCAGCATGGCCGGTATGGTGATCAGCATCGTCATCGCACCGGAACCGTCCATCTGCACGCCCATGGCAACGACCGTTGTAATGATCAGCAGCATTTCGATATGATTGTTCATATGCTTCATGATCTGCTGCACCATCAATTCAAAGATGCCAACCTCGCTTAAAACAGAAAAGTAGACAATAGAAAATACAAACAACAACGCCGTATTCAGCACAGACTCAATTCCCTGCGCTACAAAACCGGCAATCTCCGTCATGGAAAATCCACAACATAGCGCCGCCGCAACAGGTACCACTATGAACACCGGCGCCAGGGAATATTTCTCCCGGATCAACAGATAAACGATCAACAATATCATACCATACGCAGCCACAGTAAGCGCCATTTATACCACACCCTTCTCTTAACACGGCAGCCTGGTCTCCGGCTTCACTGCCGCTTTCCTTCTCTTACAGCCGATGCCTGATGGCACCCATCCGGTTCCGGATCGGATATGCTGTATTCCTTCGCGATCTTTATACCGGCCTCCGTGGCAGTCATACGGATCTCATATGCAAAACAGGTTTCCGGCAGCCGGCATTCCATACATAATTCCTTTTCTCCTTCAAATCTGCAGGCCATCTCCAGTAGCGACACCGGATAGAACGGAACCTGCAGGATATTTCTCCGATACGCGCCGTCCATGCCTGCCCTCAGTTCCTTCCTCCTGCCCGCTTCCTCTATGGTAAGAATGCACTCATCTCCTGCAAATCTCAGTGCAAAGCGGTCGATCGGCGTTACCGGATAGTATTTCTGCATGATCCCGCCGGTCACAATACCCATGTGGAATCTTCCGTCCGCTATCTCCCACTTTCCCTCGAAGGCTTTTCGATCACCCTTCTTTCCGGTAAGCGGAGCCGGCAATGACAGACAGCGCAGCCGTTTCTGCAAAGCTTCCTGCTCTTCTTTCGACGACGCCTCTCCATCCACGCCTTCCTCCAGAAGATGATAGAAATAAGAGAGGATCGTGTCGCATTTACTGCTGTCCACCGTCTCATGCAGGATGATGACCATATCCTCTTCCGGCGCCACAAACCCATACTGCCCCATAGCGCCGTCGGCACGGAAACATCCCGTTCTGCTGCACATCCACATCTGGAACCCATACCCGGCGCTGCCTTCTGCAAGCGGACCGGCATGGTGATCGATCTGTCGGGAAGATGCCAGCTTTACATATTCCTCAGACAGGATCCGCTCCCCCTCCCAGACACCACCGTCCAGATACAGCTTCATCAGCCGCAGATTATCTTCCAGCGTGGTAAAGATCCCGCTGCCCCCGACTTCCATCCCATCCTGCAGTCTGAGCCAGCCAACATGCGTTTCGTCGATCCCGATCTTCTGAAACAGGTTCTTTGAAAGGAACTGATGCAGCGTTTTCCCTGTTTTCGCCCGGATGACCGCTCCCAGCATGGTGGAGCCTACGCTGTTGTAGAAGAACTCACTGCCCGGCTCCTTCTCGATCGGATGGCTTAAGAAATTCTCAACCCAGTCCCCGTCAAATCCGGGCAGGCTTCTCATACCCGTTCCCATCCGCAGAAGATTTCTGACTGTCAGCCGGTCGCTGTATTCCTGCACCGTTCCCTTTCCCGGAAAGATATCCCCCAGCCTTTCATCCAGAGAAAGCAGTCCCTGCGTGCAGGCAATGCCGATGGCCGTACCGGCATAAGTTTTGGTAAAAGACTGCATGCCGTGGTTCATCCCCACTGCATAAGGTTTCCATGCCCCTTCCACACATATTTTCCCGTGCCGCATGATCATGACGCCGTGAGGCTCCGTTATTCCTTCCTCCAGTTCATCCAGAAACCGCATCACTGCACTGCTGGATATCCCGACCTCTTCCGGTGTTACTCTTTCTAAATCTCCCATGTTCTACTCCCTTTCTGCGCTGTTTTCCTGATGAAGCCAATAAGGAGCCGCCGCATATCCGGCAGCCCCTTTTATGATAACCTCTTCCGGCAGCCTGCGCTACTCTTTTTGCCAGGTACCGGCGTTTGTCGCAGCTGTCTGGTCTTTGGGTCTGTTACTCTTATTTCCAGCCGGTCTCCGTAAACAGCGGGAAGCCCTGGCACTTGCTGACTATATTAAGTCCGGCATCTTTACCGCTTAAGTTCTGTATGTTGTACAGTCCATATGCGGGAAGGATATCGTAAAGATCCTGATACAGCGACAGCATAACCTCATCCTTTTCCGCATCATCATAAGCTGCTACCGCTTCCTCAATCTTGCCAAAGATGCTGTCCTGTTCTTCTCCCTCCAGATGCATATAATTGCTGGAATAGATAAAAGTATTCAAGGTCGCCAGACTGCTCTGCGCAGGGAAATTGGTCCATGTCCACAGCACGATATCCCAGCTCTCCGGCTGATTGCTCACCAGATCAGCGGTCGTATCCGGCACGGATACCAGCTCACAGTTTAAGCCGATCTCTTTCAGGCAGGACTGTATCACTTCTGCCTCTGCTGCCTGTTTGTTATTGCCATTATGCACCAGCCTGACCGTCGTACCCTCTGCCACACCGGCATTTGCCAGACATTCTTTTGCCTTATCCACATCATATGCGTAGTAACCCGTGTCCGCCGAAAGTTCCGCCCATGCTTCCTTGTAATCCCCGAATCTTGGAGAAGTACAGGTTGACACATTGGAGGCATAGCCGCCAAAAGATGCGCTCTTGCAGGCTTCATTATTGATCGCAAAGGCAATTGCCTTACGCAGTTCCTCATTGTCGCAGACAGATGCCGACGAGCAGTTATAGAACAGCGCACTTGCGGTCAGGGTATCTTCAATCCACACTTCCAGGCCATCCGTGCTGTCTACAGTGGAAACATCCACATAGGCAATATCTCTTGCCAGATCCACTTCTCCGGTCAGTAATGCATTGGTTCTCTGGGATTCTTCCGCAATGAACTGAAGCGTTATCTCCTTCAGCGCCGGTGCGCCTGCCCAGTAGCTTTCATTTGCCTCCAGTACCAGATAAGAACCGGATACATATTCTTTTAGTTTATAGGGTCCGCTGCCCACCGGTGTCGTTACCATGCCGTCACTGCTTGCATTGTAAGCTGCCTCTGAAACGATATTCACCATCGACAGGGCGTCCGCCTGGAAGGAACAGGGTTGGGATAACGCGAGCCGTACTGTCGTATCGTCCATCACTTCACTGTTATCCATGTCGATGTATCTGGTAGCTCCGGGATATCCGGCTGTCCCGTTCTTAGCCAGTCCAACCGAGAACAGCACATCTGAAGCGCTGATCTCATTCCCTTCTATATCCTGGATCCCTGACTGGATCTTGATCAGAAGATGCGTATCATCCTCGACCTCCACGCTTTCTGCAAGGCGCATGATCCGCTCACCGTCTGTCAGGTACCAAAGCTGATCATACAACTGCGCCGCAGAAAATCCATCCGAAGAATAACCGTTGGGCGCCAGTGTCAGGGGATCGTTGTTCATCGCTATCTTAACGGTATTCTTCACTTCCCCGCCCGAAGCCTCCTCTCCGGAATCCTGCGCTCCCTCCGTGTCCGTCTGTTCACCGGCGTCTGTCTCTGTCCCGGTATCTGCCGACGGACTGTCGTTTCCGGAACCGCCGCAGCCGGCCAGAGAACAGGTCATTGCAACAGCAAGTACCAATGCAACTAATTTCTTTTTCATATTTTTCTCCTTTCTACTACAATAAATTTATGGTTGATATCCCTTACAGTCAGTAAGGAATTACCCATCCTGAAGTGTCCCCGTCATCAGTTCCTCTGCCCTGCAGCAAGCCACAAAATGATTCGGCATGATCTCCTTCTGTACCTGCGGTTCATGGCACCTGTCACAGACATACAGGCATCTTGCCGCAAAACGGCAGCCCGGTTTCGGATTGATCGGTGAAGTGAGCTCGCCTTTCAGCAGAATCCGTTTACTCTTCTCGTGTACATCCGGCTTCGGTATGGCCGACAGCAGAGCCTTCGTATAAGGATGCAGCGGCGAACGGAAAATTTCCACCGAAGGAGCTTTTTCCACCAGCTGGCCCAGGTACATTACCACAATATCATGGGAGATATATTTGACCACCGAAAGGTCATGCGTCACAAAGATATAGCTGAGTCCTCTTTCCTCCTGCAGATCCTGCATCAGATTTAAGATCTGCGCCTGGATGGATACATCCAGAGCCGATACCGGCTCGTCACATACGATGAATTTCGGATTTAAAGCCAGCGCCCTGGCAATCACCACCCGCTGCCTTCTCCCGCCGTCCATCTCATGCGGATAGGCGTTTGCGAAGCGGCCGGCCAATCCTACCGTATCCATCAATTTCTCCACTTCCTGACCGATCTGTACCTTCTGCAGCTTTTTCTGCAGGATCAACGGCTCTGCAATGGTATCGCTTACCGTCATACGAGGATTCAGAGAGGAAAAAGGATCCTGGAAGATAATCTGCATGTCTTCCCGCAGCTTATGGAGTTCCTTCTTTCCAACCTTCGTGATATCTTTCCCTTCAAAATAAATCTTACCTGCCGTTGGTTCCAGCAGATGGAGCACAGTTCTTCCAAGCGTGGATTTTCCACAGCCCGATTCTCCCACTACTCCTAAAGTCTTCCCCTTTTCCAGCGAAAAGCTGACACCGTCCACAGCATGAAGCTTTCCTCCCGATGTATCAAAAAACTTTGTTAAATTCTCTACCCGTAATATCTCGCTCATCTGTACCTCCATCCCGAAACATTATTACGATGTCCGCATGCATCTGACAACATGACTGCCACCTGCGCCTCTGAGTTCCGGTCTGCCCTGGCGGCACTTTTCCGTTGCAAAGCGGCATCTCGGGGCAAACTTACAGCCCTCCGGCAGTTCGGTCGGATCCGGCATCATACCATCGATCGGCTTCAGCCTTCCCCCTTCCTTTGCCATATTCGGCAGAGAGCCAAACAGACCTGTTGTATAGGGATGCAGCGGATTGTCGAATATTTCCGCCGCCGTCCCGTACTCTACGATCTCTCCCGCATAGATCACGGCAACACAGTCGCATGTCTCAGCTACGATTCCCAGATCATGGGTGATCATCAATACGGAAGTTCCGAATTCCTGCTTCAGTTCATTCATCATATCGAGCACCTGCGCCTGGATCGTCACATCCAGCGCCGTTGTCGGTTCATCCGCCAGTAAAAGTTCCGGATTACAGGCCAGCGCAATGGCTATGATCACCCTTTGCTTCATGCCTCCTGAAAACTGGTGCGGGTAATCAGAATATCTCTCTTTCGGGATCCCCACCTTCTCCAGCATTTCTTCCGCCTTCCTGCAGGCTTCTCTTGACGACACCTTCTCATGCAGGGAGATCGCTTCCATGATCTGCTTCCCGACCACGATCGTCGGATTCAAAGCCGTCATAGGATCCTGAAAGATCATGGATATCCTGTTCCCCCGTATCTTCTGCATTTTATCTTCTTTCAGATCAAGCAGGTTCTCACCGTCCATGATGACCTTTCCGCCCGTTATTCTGGCCGGCGGGTCCGGCAGAATCTGCATGATCGCTTTCGCTATCGTAGTCTTTCCGGCCCCTGTCTCCCCCACCAGCCCGAGGGTCTGTCCCTTGCTGATCTGCAGACTGACATCATTTACGGCATGTACAATTTCCGAATCGGAAGAATATTCCACCACCAGGTCTTCAATTGACAAAAGCACATCCTTTTCGCTCATTTCTTCCTCCTTTTCCTCTATATCCAGATCGTTACGCAGGACGCTAATCTTTCAGCCTTGGATCCAGTGCATCCCTGAGTCCGTCGCCGAGCAGATTAAAAGCAAGCACACAGATCATGATCATCAGGCCCGGAAAAATTACGATAAAGCCATAATCCCGCATATAACTCCTGCCGCCTGCCAGCATACTTCCCCACTCCGGCATGGGAGCCTGCGCGCCAAGGCCGATGTAACTTAATGTGGATGCCATCAGGATCGCTCCGCCAATTCCCATTGTCATCTGCACGATCAGAGGCGATATGGCATTCGGCATAATATGCTTCAGGATGATCCGCCTGTCTCCGGCATTGATCGCTACGGCGGCTTCTATATATTCCATGCCCTTCACCTGCATGATCGAACCCCGGATCATTCTCGCATAACCCGACATCGTCGTGATCCCCACCGCCAGAATGGAATTGTTGAGGCCGTGACCCAGCACTGCCGCCAATGCCACACACATGACCAGTCCCGGAATGGACTGATAGATATCCAGAAAACGCATGATAATGTCATCTACGATTCCGCCGTAGTAACCTGCAATGCTTCCGAGAAACGTTCCCAGCGCCGCCGCAAGAAGCACGGATAAGATACCCATTTTCATTGAAAGTCTTGTTCCATAGATCAGTCTGCTCAGAATATCCCTTCCCAGATTGTCCGTTCCCAGCAGATGCTTAGCACAGGGCGCCTGTAAAAGTGCACTGGTATCCTGGTACCCATAGTCATAGGGAATAATCACATTTGCCAGAACAGCGATCATCAGCAAAATGATCACAATCACAAGGCCCACAATAGCCATTTTATTTTTTGCAAGACGCTTCATCACCATACCGAACTGAGATTTTTTTACCATACTTTGATTTGTCTTCACCGATTGCATAGCTGCTCCTTTCCAGTTACTTAAGAATGTTTCTGAACCTGGGATCCACCACCGCATACATAAGATCCACACAAAGCATTGTCAGACTGAAGATCAGCGAAAGAATTACCACGCACCCAAGCACTACCGGATAATCTCTCTGATTGACTCCTGTTACCAGGTAGGAACCGATCCCCGGTATGGAAAAGATCGTCTCGCAGACCAGTGAGCTTCCCACCAGAACCGCCATCTGGCTGCCGATCACCGTCAGGACAGGAATCAATGCATTCCGCAGGCAGTGTCCCCAGATAATCCTGGAATGGCTTTGTCCTTTTGCCTTTGCCGTCGTCACATAATCCTGCCGGATCACCTCCAGCATACTGGATCTTGTCTGTCTCGCAATGCCGGCCGCTCCGCCGATGCCGATCGACACACAGGGCAGAATATAGCCTGTCCAGCTCTTTACGCCCACAGTTGGCAGCCAGCCCAGCCGCAATGCGAAGAACATGACCAGCAGCAGTGCAAACCAGAAGCTTGGCATGGAGGCGCAGAATAAGGATACCACCATGGAAAGGCTGTCCTTCCATGTATTCTGATTAGTCGCCGCTATGATGCCTGCCGGTATCCCCAGCACAATGGAAATCAGTATACCGATATACGTGATCTTAAGCGTATACCCAAGCCGCGATGTAATCTGTTCGGAGACCGAACTGCCGTTTATGTAGGAAGTTCCCAGATCAAATTCCACAAATGTGGATTTTAGAAAACTGCCCAGCCGGACCAGATACGATTCATTCAAGCCATGTTTTTCATTAAATTCATCGATGGATTCCTGAGAAGCATCTGCACCGAGTGCATTTCTCGCCGGATCCCCCGGTGTAAAGCACATGATCGTAAAGATCAGAACGGAAACTCCCAACACCACCGGTATCAACCATAAAATACGTTTTACCAGAAATTTTAACATTGTACTTCTCTGCTCCTTTCGCCTTTTGCTTTCTACATTATAGAAAAAAGAGAAGCCGGGATGAAGCAAGGATTCTTTTCTGTTTTCGTAAGATTTTGAGATTGTATTCTAAAGATTTTGAGATATTTCTAACGATTCTGAGATAAATTGAGACA
>CAMWLJ010000085.1 GCA_947175055.1 uncultured Lachnospiraceae bacterium
CCAGTATCGGCTGATCCAGTCCCAGCGCGATCCGCTTCGCCTCCACAGCCGCCTCCGACACCCTGGGACCCTGCAGCATCTCCAGTGGACTTCCTGCCAGACACATGATCGTATAATCTATGATCGTGATACCGATCAACACCGGTATGGCGATCAAGATACGTTTTAATATATATTTACCCATAACTTCCTTTACTCCAAATTACGGCTGAAGCCTTTTTCGCTTATCCTAAAACCCTTCCACTGCTTTATGCAGTTCTTACGCTTCCTGCCGTGCGCCGTGAAAACCTGTCACCGGGCAAGCCGCCAGATGGGTGCTTTTCTGTACCGTCCGGGTCCTCTCCCCGGCCTTACTGCTGTCAAGTGCTGCCGCCTGCACCACGTTGCTGCCTACGGTTTTCACAAGATCTTTGCCGACAGTCTGTCCTATCTCCTGCATCTCCGGTACCTCCTGCCTGCACTGCTTGGTCGCGTAGGGACACCGTGGATGGAATCTGCAACCTTCCGGCGGACAAGTACTGCTTCCGATCTCTCCCTGCAGCAGACTACGCTCCCTGCCCTTTTCCCTGGGGTCAGGAATGGGCACCGCTTCCAGCAGCGCCTGCGTATACGGGTGCACCGGGTGGTTGAAGATTTCCCCGGCATCGCCATACTCCACGATCTTTCCCAGATACATGACTGCGATCTGATCGCTCACATAATTGACCGCCCCCAGGCCATGCCCCACAAACAGCAGCGTCAGCCCCAGTTCCTTCTGTAATTCCTTCAACAGATTCAGGATCTGCGCCTGAATGGACACATCCAGCGCGCTCACCGGCTCATCGCAGACGATAAACTCCGGATTTAAGGATAAGGCTCTCGCAATCCCGATCCGCTGTCTCTGGCCGCCGGAAAACTCATGCGGATATCTGCCCAGCACTGTTCTTGGTAATCCTACCATATCCAGCAGACGCAGGATCTCCTTTTCCACCGTATCTTTGCGCGCAATCTTATGGTACAACAT
The DNA here is from genome assembly GCA_947175055.1 of uncultured Lachnospiraceae bacterium. Classification (GTDB taxonomy): domain Bacteria; phylum Bacillota; class Clostridia; order Lachnospirales; family Lachnospiraceae; genus UBA3282. Next base: position 1,004 of record CAMWLJ010000085.1, read on the forward strand.
AGGCTGCGCCAGGATCTCATAAATATGTTTGCGGGGATTTAACGAAGAATAAGGATCCTGGAAGATCATCTGCAGCTTCGTTCTGACCTCCCGCATCTGCTTCCTATCCTTCTGCAGAAGGGACAGATCTGCGCCGTCATAATAAATCTTTCCCTCCGTAGGAGTCTCCAACCCCACCAGCTGTCTGCCGATGGTGGATTTGCCGCAGCCCGACTCGCCTACCAGTCCCAGTGTCTGTCCCCGCATCACGGAAAAACTGACCCCGTCCACTGCCTTCACATAGCCTGTCGTATGTGTGATGATCCCGCCCTTGACAGAATAATATTTCTTCAGATCTTCCACCCGGATCAACGGGATGTTCTCTTTTTCCACTATCACTGTTCCCTTCCTACCTGTCCCGCTTTCCGAAACGCCACGATACATCTTGCGGCATGTCCCTCCTCAAACCGGTACAACTCCTGCGGACTGTCACATTCTTGCTGCCGGTATGGACAGCGGTCCGCAAACCGGCATCCGGTAATATCATCGTAGTTCTCCGGCACCATCCCCGGAATCGCCATTAGCTGCCTGCTCGCGTCATCCCGTATGGTAGGGACCGTATCAAGCAACGCCCGGGTGTAAGGATGCTTCGGATCATCAAAAAGCGCCAGCACCGGCGCCTCTTCCACGATCTGTCCTGCATACATCACGATCACCCGATCCGCCATATTGGCCACCACCCCTATATCATGGGTGATCAGGATCATTGCCATATTCTTTTCCCTGCGCAGCTCCCCAAGCAGCTTCATGATCTGCGCCTGTATGGTCACGTCCAACGCCGTTGTCGGCTCATCTGCGATCAGAAGTTTCGGCTTGCAGGACAGAGCCATGGCGATCATTACCCGCTGACGCATACCGCCGGAAAGCGTATGCGGAAACTTCTTCATCACCCCCGCCGCGTCCGGCATCCCCACCTGTCCAAGCAGCTCTACCGCCCGCGCCCTGGCTTCTTCCTTCGACAGATGCATGTGAATACGGATACTCTCCATGATCTGGCTGCCCACCGTGAACACCGGATTTAAGGAAGTCAGCGGATCCTGAAATATCATCGTAAGTTCATCCCCTCTGATCTCATCCAGTTCCTTTTCCGACATCGCAAGAAGGTTCTTATTTTCAAAGAGGACAGAGCCGTCCGTGACAGCTCCGCCCCTTCCCAGTAAACCCATGATCGACAATGATGTAACACTTTTTCCGCAGCCTGATTCTCCCACCAGGCAGACCACTTCCCCGCGGTCCACATGAAAGCTGACGTGATCCACGCTGACACTGCTCCCGTAGTCGCCGGCAAAAACCGTCGTCAAATCCTGTACCTCCAGTAAATGCGGCATTCGGTTACCTCCTTTGCAATATCATTTCCGAATCGATCACTGTGTGATATCCCAGTTATGCACATCATTAAAGAAACCGTACACGCTGGGTTCTGCACCGGTCACGCGGTTATTGACCGCACCCTGCGCACTGATGACATAGACGGAGAACATCGGCACATCCGCCTGCATCTTCGCATCCACCTTAGAATAGAAACCGGTGATCTCGGACACGTCACTGGTCTTCTGCGTCCCGTCAAGAGCCGCTGCCACCTCTTCGTCATAGTATCCGGTCCAGCTTCCCTCGCCGCCTAACAGCCAGGATACATCCGGATAAGGATCCACCGGCGCATAAGTATACTGCACCGCCATAATATCATAATCCGTGGTGCCTGCCACCGTCATCAGTGTAGCCAGATCCACTGTCGTGATCTCCGACTGGATGCCCACTGCGGCCCACTGTGCCGCGATGACCTGCACACCGTTCACAAATGTTTTGTCACCTGAATTTACATAGAACCGCAGCTTCTGGGATCCGTCCCAGCCGGCCTCCTCAAGAAGTGCCTTCGCTTTCTCCGGATCATACGTCATCGGTGTGATCCCTTCATCGTAAAAAGGGCTGGCCGAAGAAAGGAACCCGTCTATCACTTCACCGTGGCCTTTTAACAACTGATCTACCAGCTGCTGCCTGTCTATGGCATACACAAGCGCCTGACGCACTCTGGCGTCCGGAATGTTCGCTGTCTGGATAAAAGCGGACTGATTCGTCACCGGCGAACCGTACACCACCTTCACATTCTCCAGTGCCTCGATGCTGTCATAATCCTCCTGCGGGATCGCCGTCATCGTATGCTGCGTAATATCGATCTCTCCCGACTGCAGTCCGGCGTAGACCTGGCTGCCGTCCACGATCTTGATATTCAGTTTGTTGATCTTCGGTGTCCCTTTCCAGTACGCCGTATTCGCCGTATAAGAAATATAATGGTTCGGGTCATACCCTGTCAATATATATGGACCGCTGACCACATCCGGATGGTTGAACCAATCAACGGAAGTAAGTTCTTCCTCGCCAAACTTCTCAATAACATGTTTCGGCAGAATGTGTAAATATCTGCCGTAACTGTTCTGAAACGTCGTCAGCGCCATCGGATATTTGGCTGTAAACTCAACTGTCTTCTCATCCTTCACCGTAAGGCCCGCCATGGAAGAAGCTCCTTCCTCCACGAAACCTGCATCGTCAGTGCCTTCAAAAGCATATAAGAGCAGCGTCGTATTCGCTACCACCGGACTGGCATACCGCAGCACCGAATACTCCACATCCTGCGCTGTGACCGGCGTTCCGTCGGACCATGTGGCTGCCTCATCGATATGCACGGTAAAGTGAATGTTGTCCTCCGTGGTAATGGAATCCGCCAGCATCGGCTGGAAATTTAAGTCCTTATCTAACTCCATCAGAGGCAGGAACATCAGATCCATGGCATACTTGTTGAGCTCAGTCTGATCGTTGGCAAAAGGATTCACCCCACCCAGGCTGTCCGTCACGCCGATATTAATGATCTTCTCACCCTCTGCCGCCACGGCCGGTCCCGCTCCGGTCCCGTCCTCATCACCTGCCGCATCTTCCACTGCTGTATCCTCTCCTGCCGCATCCCCTGCGGCAGCGTCATCCGCAGCCGAACTGTCCGCATCTGTCCCATTCCCTTCACTACCGGAACCACCACACGCCGTAACAGATACGGCCATGGACAGAATCAGAAACAGACTTAACAGTCTTCTTCTTATTTTCTTCATAGTCTCTCCTCCATTTCGGAGCGTTCTGTTGCTTTATCCTCCGAATCCGTGACGCCCCGCACAGATTCTCGTTTCTCCTCCCGCATTTTCATCAAATGCTCAGACCTGATTGAACTTCTATTTTTTTCCAATCGCTTTAGTATAGCATAATCTTGACAAAAAAAGCAATGCGCTGTATATTTTCTACTGAATTATATGAAACAGTTCTGAATCATGTTCTCACGAAATGCGCAGCAGACACTTTTAGGAATGATGAGAGCCGGACTGTTACAAGTACATACGCAAAGAAAATACTGTTGAGATTCCGCACAGATTTGTGTCGCTGCGAAGCAGCGACATGGAGGTTAATATGAAAAACCTGCTCAATTATCAATCCAGTGAATATGACTGCGGTCCGGTATCCCTGACCAACGCGATCCGGTATCTGTTCGACCGGGAGATCATCTATCCGGACATCATTAAATATATTATGCTCTATTGTCTCGATTCATACAACGAAAACGGTGAAATCGGCAAGCGCGGCACTTCCGCTTCCGCCATGCTTTTCCTGAGCAATTGGCTGAACCAATTCGGACGCGTAAAAAGTTTCCCCATAACCTGTGAATTTCTGTCCGGTGAAGAAGTCTGCATCTCCTGCGACAGCCGGATCGGGAGAGCGCTGCGTCAGGGCGGCGTTGTACTGCTGCGACTCTTCCTGGACGTGAGCCATTATGTACTTTTGACCGGGATAGAAGGCGGGAACGTCTATCTTTTCGATCCTTATTATGAAGAATTGGATGATCCGGAACTGGATCAGGAATACTTTGAAGACGGCATCGCCTTCATCACGGATCAGCCCAAGCGCGCCAATCGCCTGGTCTCTACTGCACGCCTGAACCGCCTCACGGAAGGCTATTATGAGATGGGCCCCTACGAGATGCGCGAGGCGGTGATCGTGTTTAACAGCGAAACGAAGCTGCCAGCGACGTAAGAATCAAAGACCCTGCTGCAAGCAACGGAGTATCAAACTTGCAGCGCTGCAGAGCAGCGGGGTCTTTGACCCTCGTGGCAGTTCTCCTGTATCTTATACAAGCGTTTCCATGCTCTACTGCTCCATCTGCCGGCCCAGAAACCCTGCTGCTGACTGGATCAGCTTCTGTTCCACCTCGCCCATCTTGGACTTATGATCCGTCTCCAACAGAACTACCGATCCGATCACATCTCCCTCACAGATGATCGGACTGATGGCCTCATGGTGCACATCCTCCAAATCATTACCAACTTCTATGAAATTCCGGTCACCTTTGGCTGCTACAACACTTTCCCTGTGATCGATCTTCTCCTCCAGCTCCCTGCTGATGGACTTGCCCAGCATGTTCTTCATGCCGCCTGCCACCGCAATGAACTGGTCTCTGTCAGAGATCATCGCCACATGCCCGGATACCTGCGCCATGCTCTCCGCGTACTGTTTGGCAAAAGTACCCATCTCGCCGATCGGCGAATATTTCTTCAGGATGATCTCTCCTTCCCTGTCAGTAAAAATTTCCAATGGATCCGCCTCTCTGATCCGCAATGTCCTGCGAATTTCCTTAGGGATCACAATCCTTCCCAGATCATCTATCCGTCTTACAATGCCTGTTGCTTTCATATTTTCCTCCATTCCGAAGCATTTTGCGCTGAGGATGCGAACAGAATTTAGGAGTTTTCCGAAGGAATACTCCAATTTTGCTCTGCGATCCATATGCTATGCTCCTAGCGTGCAAATCTGTGCCCGCAGGCACAAATCTTTCATCTTATTCTTTCATATACAATTATAATTATTCTTGCAGCAATCCGGCCAGCTTTGCACATTGCCTGCACCGGCCATGCCACTGAGTCCCTGCTGTAAAATGTTCCACATTCATAGCCAGCGGCATTTTTACTATTATTTGTAAAGAAGGAAATTATATACACCTAAGTTGGGAAATATGTATGTCTTACTAATATAATTTCAACAGTTCCACAGCCTTTCGCCCTGCTTTGTAAAGCGGGCCTTCCAACTGCTTACGGGCATTGTTCAGTTCCTGGCGAATCTCGATATGCTGCGGACAATGCTGCTCACATTTTCCACATTTTATACAATTGGAAGCGGCAGATGAGGTTTTTCGCATTGCAGTACACATGAAATACTCCATGAATGCAGCATTTCTGCCTTCGGAAAACCGTCGGTTATACGCCGCAAAAGTTCCCGGAATATCCACGTTTTTGGGACAGGGCATACAGTAGGCGCAGCCGGTACAGCCAACCTTCATCTTAGCATTAATGGCCTGTACGGCCTTTTGCAGCATCGCTTCCTCTTCGGAACCAAGTTCACCTATGGAAACGTCGGAAGCGGTTTCTGCATTATCCTGTACCATTTCCTCGGAATTCATTCCTGATAGCACACAAGTGACTTCCTGCTGGTTCCAGAGCCAGCGCAGTGCCCACTGTGCCGGTGTGCGCTTTATCGGATAACCGGCAAACAATTTCTTCGCCTCTTCCGGCAGATTGTTGACCAGTTTCCCGCCGCGCAGCGGTTCCATGATGATGACCGGCAGACCCTTTTGGCTGGCATATTTGAGCCCTCTGCGTCCGGCCTGGGAATTTTCGTCCATATAATTGTATTGGATCTGAACAAAATCCCAGTCATATGCATCCACCAGCTGGCAAAACATATCCGAATTACCGTGATAAGAAAATCCCACCTGACGAATGGCGCCGCTCTTCTTTTTATCCTCCAGCCATCTCAGGATACCCAGCCCTTTCAGACGCTCCCATGTCTGTACATCCGTCAGCATATGCATCAGATAGTAATCCACATGATCCGTTCTCAGACGCTTTAACTGCTCGGTAAAATACTTCTCCATGTTGTCTTTCGTCTTGATCAGATAATGGGGCAGTTTCGTGGCAATATACACCTGCTCCCGTATATGGTTGCGCTCCAGGATCTCGCCAAGTGCCGCCTCGCTTCCCGCGTATACATAGGCGGTATCGTAATAATTGACCCCGCTTCTGAATGCCGTCATAATCTCCCTTTCCGTTTTGTCCATATCGATCCGACCGGCCGATCTGGAAAATCTCATACAACCATATCCCAATATAGAAATATCGTTCCCATATTTGTCTTTTCTATAATTCATTGAAAAACCTTATCCTTTCTTATGTCCTATATGCCAAAAAGTAACATTTACTCCGTTTGGCAAGCGTAAATGTTACTTTCCTGATCACCATTCCTACTTCTCCTACTTCTTAACCCCTTTCGCCCCAGACAGATTCGCACTCTGCAGGATATTACTGTCAAAGGAAGTCAGCGTATTCTTCTCCTCCCGCTCTCTCTTGAGCGCCAAACTGACCATATCATCCAACAGCTCAGCATAGGGCTTGCCAAGCGCCTCCCACAGATAGAAAGCCAGTGAGCCCGGGATCGGGTTGATCTCATTGACATACACCTGATCCGTATCCTGATCGATCATAAAGTCAATTCTGGATACGCCGCCGCAGTTTAACACCTGGAAAGTCTTCACTGCCATCTGACGGATCTCCTCCCGCTTCTGCGGCGTAAGATCTGCCGGCAGCTCCCGTCTTGCCGTGCGCATCCCCTCTGAGCCGCCCTTGCCGCCCGCTACATATTTATCCTCATAACTTAGAATCTCGTCGCTGGATATAGGTTCTTCACACTCGGACGCCTGCGCCTCCTCGTAATCTCCCAACACCGCACAGTTGATCTCCCGCAGGTTCGTGATCGCACGCTCGATCAATACTCTTGGCCCGAAGGTAAAGGCATACTCCAGTGCTTCCCGTAGTCCATCCCTGTCCTTCGCCACCTTGATGCCCACACTGGATCCCAGATTGACCGGTTTGATAATGACCGGATATCCTATCCTGCCCTCCACCTTACTGTAGGCGGCTTCTTCATCCCGCTCATATTCCTTCACATTCAGCGTAACACAGTCCAGCACCGGAATGTTATTATCCTTCAGCACAGTCTTCATCACATATTTGTCCATCGTCACTGCCGATGCCGCCACATCACAGCCAACAAACGGAATATTGTAATGCCGTAAGAATCCCTGCAAAGATCCGTCTTCCACATTTGCGCCGTGCACCACCGGGAAAGCTACATCGATCTGCGCTACCACGGAATTACCCATCTTCTTCACCGGATAGCGGATCAACTGTACCTGCCCCTGTTCGCACATGACAAAAACCCGAATGCTCTTTAGAAGCAAGGCAGGAATATTTCTGTAATTGGCAATGTCCGCGACCGCATCCCCTGTATAGAGCTCATTATCTTTCGTGATATAGATAGGGACCGGCTCGTACTTATCCCTGTCAAAAGAATTATATGCCTGCAGTCCGGAGATCACTGACACTTCATGCTCCACACTCTTACCGCCAAAAAATACACCTACTCGAATCTTCATGTTATCGAACCATGCCTTTCTTTGCTTATTTTAACCTTATCCAGTCTCTTACGTCTGCTCACGCATAATTATCAGGCAGATCGTTCTCTATCAATACCACCTTCTGCTTCTCATCCGGAATCGCATTCACCATCTGGAAAGCTTCCTGCAGGGTATCCACTACGATCATCCGGCTTCTCGCAAATCCGGCTTCCAACAATCCGTCCTGAATAGGCTTCGTCTGCTCCCTGCCGACCAGTACCGCATAATCACACTTGTCTGAGGCATATACGCCTACTTCCTTGTTCTCACTGTATTGCTTCTCTCCCAGTTCCACCATACCCGGCGTCATCAGGATCCTCAGCTCTTTAAACATCCCCAGTGTATCCAGTGCCGCCATAAATCCGTTCTTATTGGAATTGTAACTGTCGTCCAGCAGGATCCGACCGCCCTGCCTGCTCAGCTGCAGCCTGTGAGGCACGCTCTCCAGCTGCTTCACAGGATAACGAAGCTTCTCCATGGGAATGCCCAGCGTATGCGCCACTGCGATAGCACCTGCGATATTCTGCACATTGTGGTTACCCACCAGTCTCGTATGAAACTCAAATTCCTCTCCCTGCGCATCCTTCATCTTAAAGGTGGAACCGTTCGGCGACACCGTTATATCATAGGCTCTATAATCGATAGCAGTTCCTGCTGTTCCATAGCTTACGACATTCTTATCGATCTTATGCCCGCGGATATAATTGTTATCATAGTTCAGAAACACTTTACCCTCTGCCGGCACTGCATCCGCCAGCTCAAACTTGGTACCGATGATATTCTCTACTGTATGGAAACTCTGCAGGTGCTGCGGCCCTATGGAAGTGATGATACCGTAATCCGGATGTACCAGGTCGCAGATCTCCTTGATATCTCCCACTTCCCTGGCTCCCATCTCACAGATGAAGATCTCATGGAAGGGTTTCATCTGCTCTCTTATCGTCCGCACGACACCCAGTGTCGTATTATAATTGCCCGGCGTCTGCAGGACATTGAACTTGCTGGACAACAACGTATTCAGGAAATACTTCACGCTGGTCTTACCGTAACTGCCTGTCACACCGATCACTGTCAGATTCGGCATCTCCCGCAGAATACGAGCTGCATCCGATACATAATGTCTGTCAATAGCCTGTTCTACCGGCCTGTTGATCCAGTTCACCAACAGGATCAGAAACGGCTGCAAGAGAAACAGTACCAACAAGATACACTCCCCTGCACGTACCCAGTACTCTCCTGCCGTCAGCGACACGAGCATGCCGATCATATACAGCACTGCCGTCGTGACCAGCATACGCCGCACACGCATCGTATACACAAGCGGTTTCTTAGCCTGGCGCGGTTTATTGACCAAAATAGTCATCATATTCATCACAATGGCACCGATCAGACAGCCTAAATTCCCGACAAGCACCAACGGCAGCGATATCACCGCATACAAGCTCTTCCCCAACAGTCTGCCCACATTGCTGTGTACCTGCATCCACTCCCTGTATTCCCTGGGCTTATAAGAATTCTGCTGAAACATATGCACGATGTAAATCTCGTATAAAACGGCCCCTGTCATATAAGTGACAAACCATATAAGCATCCCTATTCTATCCATAACGATCCCTGCCTGATCTTATTTCTGTTTCCTTTAGTATATTCGGAGAAATTCCCTATGCCGGAACAAAAGTGTGCTTCGCACACCCTCGCGTTCTAATTTCCATGGCAAGCGCAGCTTTTGTTCCGCGCGCGTAGCTGCGCATCCGGTTTTGTATCATAGGACGCACTTTCCTATGATATAAAAAATCGTCGCCCGGCAGCGACGATTCAGAGAATGCTCCGCATTCTCCTTGAATGGTTTACACTGTCGCAATTTCCTATAAAGTAAAAAACGCCTCCAGCGCACCGTGCACCTTCGGTGCCTGCTCCGCAAAGGAAAAGTGTCCCGCGCCTTCGCAGACCACCAGCCCTGCATCCGGGATAAGTTCTTCCATCCGCTTCGCATCCGCCAGCGGTGTAGCAGTGTCCTTGTCACCCCAGATCAAAAGCGTCGGGCATTTCACCAGATGCATAAGCGGTTCCAAGTCCTCATTTACCACCTTTACAAGTGTCGCCCGCATGGTCGGTGTGGCATTGTTGTAGTCCGCTGAACCACGCTTACGCCTCATATCCTCCACCGCGTCAGGATACAGAAAATGCAGCGCCTTCGTACTCATGAGCGCCCGACCGATCTTGTAACACCGCAGGCTCACTTTCTGCCGGAAGCTCTTCTTCGGCAATATGCCTGCACTGTCGATCAGCACTGCCTTCTCGATGACAAAGGGCAGACGCTCTCTGGCATTCATCTTAAAGAATACTCTTCCGCCAAAAGAATGCACCACGATACTGATCTTCGATGCCCGAAATGATGCCATAAAGCGCACCACAAAATTCACATAGTCATCCACGCACCATGGTTCCGGCGGCTCCGGCGTCTTCCCAAACCCCGGCATATCCAGCGCAATCACCCGGTGATGCCGCGCCAAAACACCGATCATACCTGCATACAGGGTAATGTTAGCCCCCCACCCGTGCAGCAGCAGAATGATATCGCCTTCCCCTTCATCTATATAATTTACCGCTATCGAATCAATCTTCTTAACCAAGTCTTTCTCCAAACATCTCGCATATTATGGACTGTCACCGCAGGGAATAGAACCGGGCCTCCGCGATCCATATACTTCTATTTAGTCTATGCACTCCGCCGGCCTGCCGCAACATATGCCTAAATTATATTTTACCCAACACACTATGATTTATCATATACCCCCGCCCATTATTTGGCAATCATGTTTTGTCCCATAATACTAAAAAAGAAGATTCTTTCACTATATTTCTCTCTTATTGCCAGCATATCAAGGTATTTCCTGTCATCTTCAGCATGACGTACCAACATACGGGCAAAAATATCCCCCGCCAGAACCGTCCTTAATTCTCCACGTAATCCACATAATCCGTCTCGCTGGCAAACAACATATACTCCCC
>CAMWLJ010000086.1 GCA_947175055.1 uncultured Lachnospiraceae bacterium
ATTGTATTCTAAAGATTTTGAGATATTTCTAACGATTCTGAGATAAATTGAGACAAATTAAGACCAGCTGCACTTTTCACGTGCTTTTAAGAATGTATACAGATTGTCGCCGAACCAGTGGCGAAATCGTGAAGGAATTACGAAGTAGAAATGACTCATCAGCTAACCTGGTGAGTCATTTCATTCAAAAGATTCTCATTAAAACAAATTCCGCAAATCTTGGCAGAACAAAGGATACCTCCCCATATTTACTCGTATCGAGAACCCCTTTTCTTTTCAATCGATCCCTGTACACCGAAAACTGCTCCGGTTTCATTCCGACAGCTTCTCTGATCTTCTTGACCTTCGTCGTCAATCCGGCCATTTTCCCGGCTGCTTCTAAGTCCAGATCAAAGATGTCCATATACCGTTTCCTGATCGCAGTATAGTTCAGCGGTTCCAGCACCATCTTGGGGGCTCTGTACAAAAACGTCAGTGCATCCGCATTCTGCAGGTCATAGATATTATCATACAATCCTGCCATCAGCAGGAAGATCGGATACTCCTGCTGTGAAAAAATCTGAAAAGAACTGGCAAACACCCTGACAGATTCACAATTTGTAACTTCGTCTACCGTGAGCAGCAGTCTTCTGCGTTTCTTCCGGAGTTCATCCAATAACACGACTCCTCCGTCTGCTTCATCTATGCTTTTATAACTTTTTATAACTTTGGAATTGTTTTATAACCTTTTATAACTTTTTATTTGTTATATAAGTCTTTATAACTCTTGACAAGGAAGATGCCCTACTGTTTTTCAATTCTTTCTATCACACAGCTATGAGGTTTATCCTTGTCCTCACTGTTATAGTTGATCCCCACGAGCAGGATTTCTCCGCAGTACCCGTCAAACACCTGCATGTACTGCCGGTCTTTGATCTGCCCGATCGCAGCATCAGCCGATTTATCGTATTTCAGTTCCACCACCAGAGCCGGCCTGTCCGTATGTGGCAGCGGCAGGAAAACAACATCTGCAAAGCCCTTCCCGGCAGGCATTTCCCGAATCAGCTTATAATCTTTCCTCGCACTGTAGTAGGCAAGCCCGATTGCGCAGCCAAGTGAATTTTCGTCATTGTAAGTCAGGATAGACGCCACTTCCGAATGCGCCCGGTCAAGGCCCCTGGCCACGCTTTCTTCGTCACCGTTCAAAGTATCCTCCACCAGTTTGTCCGATGCTTTCAGGACACGCATCACCTCCGGCCAGCCGCTCACGCTCATGGCATTCTCGAATTCTCCCCTGATCTCCTTATTTGGAATAAACGCCTCCTTCGTCTCGGCGTCATAGCCAAGATAGCCGATATGGATCAGCAATGTAAGAACATCATCCTTCGTCCTGAAATTGCGCATATCATTCTGAAAGCTGAGCGTATTGATCCTTACCCGTTCCCCGCCGAGCATCTGCACAATATCCGCCTTTAATCCGTCAAAATCCATATCCATATACAATTTCAACGCTTCATAGGTCTCCGTAGCCGTCCAGTAATTTGAGAAAACGCTGCTCTTCATTGCCGCCACGACGGATCTTGGATTATAGATATGCCGGAACCGACGGAATCTGTACCCATCGTACCAGTCGCTGACTTTTGCAAAGTCCATCTCATAACGCCTGCACAGTTCCTTCACTTCCTCTTCCGTAAAGCCGGTATATTCCTCAAAGTCAAACTGGTCTGTCATGGAGTATTCCCAGAACATGTTCAACGCCGAATGCTGCCCGTATTTCTTTACCGGCAGGATTCCCGTCATATACGCCAGTGCGACATAAGGCTGATCCTTTAACAGGTTCCGCAGGAAATCAAGATATTGCTTCTGCAGATCCTCGGACTCCTGTCTTTCCCGCATTACACAGTCCCACTCGTCGATCAGGAAGATAAACTGACGGTCCGTTTCTACAAAAATATCCCGCAGCGCGGCAGCAAGCCCCCTGCCCTCCCGCTCCAAAATATCCGCATATTCCTTCCGCAGTTCCCTGAGAACCTCCTGCTCCAGATATTCCGTTACATTCCCAAGATCAGCCTCGATCAAAAACTGCTGCATGTTCAGACAGATCACATCATACTGGTTCAAATATTCCTCAAAGGTCTTATCCTGCGCTATCTTATAACCTGCAAATAATTCCCCGGAATCGCAGCCGCGGCTGTAATAAGCCGCAAGCATCTTAAGCGCCATGGACTTTCCGAAGCGTCTCGGCCTGCTGACACAGATATATTGCTGTTCCGTATTCAAATATTGGTTCGTCTTCGCGATCAGTCCCGTCTTATCCACATAGATTTCGGAACGGATCGACTGCCAGAAACCCCTGTTGCCCGGATTCAGATAGATTCCCATAATACCAACCTCCGTCTGCTTTTCACACTGGTCTGTCTAAATGTTAGCATATAACCATTGATTACGCAAACATGTTACAGTTCGCCGCCGCATCCTGCACTGTTGTGTAACCGGCAGATAAAACCTCTGCACTACAGTTCGATCCCGTACCATCTGACCCGAAATCCCTCTTCTGTCTTCGTCATCTGCAGAGACAGATGTGCCAGCGCCTCGCCGGTTTCCGCGTGGCCGCCAAACTCATAGAACACATAGCAGGTGACGCCGACCTCTACATTTTCATCCGGCATACCGCGCCCGCCGATATAACTCTCCCGGATTTGATCCGCCTGCTCCGGATAGGCATACATTTCCACGCGTCCTTCAAAGTCCTCTGTCAAAAGTCCACGGAGCGTATCGGCATCATTCCCGAAATAAGCATCCGCAAAATCCCGAATCGTGTCTGCGATCGCCACGGCATCTTCACAGGGTTCTCCACTGTTCACTGCCTGCATGGCATTGGCTTCCGGATCCAGACTGAAAGATTCCCGGTTGTCGAAATACATCCGCCCGTCATACACGCCGCAGTGCCTGTACCAGCCGTCGGCCCCGTATGTATCCACCTGCCCCTCGAAACGATATACTTTCTGCGCCTCGCCGCCATCTCTGGGAGCACGCACGATATAGGTCTCCGTCACCTCATTGTTTTCCCTGTCGTCACCGATGTTTCTATTCTGCAGCAGATAAACGTAATCCGCATCATACGTCATCAGAGAAAGTTCCACCGGCTCTCTGTCCTTCCTCTCGTAAAATACGGCCGTCTGTTTTGTCGTAAAATCCGCATACCAGATATCACCCGAGATATCGTCATAATATATCCCCGACTCTGTCACAAGCGGCGGAGAATTCATAATATCGCATACATAATCATAAGTTCCGTCCTCATTTTCCAGATAGATGCTGCGCAGGGATTCATCCTTGTACTGGCTCACCACCACTCTGTCGCCTAACAGCTTCCTGCAGGACGCCACATCAATTACTGCCTGATAACGCTGGTTCTGCACCTCGCACAGTTCCCAGTATTCCTCCGAAGCAAATTCGGCATTCAGCCTTTCGATCTCTGTTCGCATATACTCATTATATTCCTGGTAAAGAAAGTCCTCCGCCTGCTGGTCCATCTGACTGACCGCCTGCCCGTTTTCATTTAAAGAAAAACCAAGCCGTTCCGACGCTGCCCCCAGCGCCACATACAGGTTTCCTTCATAGACCGATATATTGGTGATCAGGACATCCTCATATTCCAGATCAAATCCCGCCAGCGCATCCACTACCTCATGCGTCTCCAGATCCATCCGGCAGACCGTCACCGTATCCTCCTTTTCCGCCGGCGCCTGTCCGCAGAAATAAAGATAGTTACCGTCTATCTCCATCCCTCTGCTCCTGTAATCGTCATAGGCGCTTTCGTAGAGAAGCTGTTCTTCTCCCTGACCGCCCTGCAGACAGTAGATGCCATCTTCTTTCGCCAGATACAGGTCACCCTGCCAGTACCTGATCACATCATTATAAGCATGATTGTAGTCAAATCCGTTCCGGTCTGCCCCACTTTCCACCATTTCGCCGCCAGGTCCATCGTCTTGTGATCCGCTTTCACTGCCGCTCTGCCTGTCCTCATCATACAGACCGTCCTCTCCGTTTTGCATTCCGCTGCCATCTTCTGCCTTGTTATTTTCCGCGGCTGTGCCGCCTTCTCCCGCTTTATAACCGCAGGAGACCACGACTCCCATAGCCAGAATAAAAGCTGCTGCCAGCACGATACTCACGATCCCTTTTTTCTTTGCCCCCGTATCCAGCATATAGTCGATCCTCGCTTTCATTTTTTTCTGATTTCCACTGAATCCGGTGGAAAAGGCCGAAGCGCTCCGGCTGCCGCCCGCAAAACGCAGCATCACTCTGGCGTAGATTTCCCGTTCTTCCTCATTTCTGCCCGCAAGGACAATGCCGTCGCAGGCAAGCTCCATATCGTAGGCCGACTGCCTTTTCATTATATGGACCATCGGATTGAACCAGTTGACACAGCAGGCCGCTGCCGGCAGCATTTTCAGCCAAAGATCCTTTTTACGATAGTGGCACAGCTCATGGGCCATGACCAGTTCCAGCTGCCTTGTATGCCACTGTTCTGCATCGGCGGGCAGAATCAGCCTCGGACGGATCAGCCCGGTGATCATGGGGCTGGAAACTGCCGTGCTCTTATAGGCCATGATCCTGACCTGGCCGATATGGCTGCGCTGCTGCCTGCATATTTCTTTGAGCAGCCGGGAATCTGTGATCGGGCACAGACTCCTTTTGCATCTGCCATAAAAAAGCAGGTAACCGGTCAGCAGGCAGAGCACACTTGCTGCCGCTCCTGCCAGCCATATTTTTATCAAAAGTGCGGTATAGAAAAGGCCGGTCTGTCCTGTGGCCGCATTCCCCGTTTGCCCTGTCAGGCCCTCTCCCGGCACGGCTCCGGCATGATCTGTTTGAATGCCTGCTGCATTTTCCACGCCGGCTCCGGTATCCGTCAACATGCTTCCTTCCTGCTGTGCACTGCCATCCGCCGTCGTGCCATCTCCCTGCCCTGTCTGGATACCTCCCGACGCAGCGCTGTCTCCCTGCCATGGCCGGATGCCTTCCGGTGCGGCGCTGTCTCCCTGCCCTGGCCAGCTGCTTTCTGCTGCCTCTCGCTCCTGCTCGAATCCGACATAATTTAACAGCTGAACTCCCGTAAACGATGTGGAAAAATTATAAGGAATCAAAAGCCGTACTGCCAGCAGCAGCCAGGCCAGTTTCATCCATCCTGCACCGTACCTTCTGCGCAGTTTCCCCGCAAACAGGCACAAAAGGGCGATTCCGACAGAAACCACGATATTCATTTCCAGTATATCAAATATCATTCCGCCCATTATATTTTGAATATTTCCCATACTGTTTTACCTTACCCCTTATACGATTGATGCAATCGTCAGTGATGCCTTCCTCCCCGATTGTTTAGTATTTTAGTCTGTTCGCTTATCGTCCTGTCCGCTCACTCTCTTATTTTCATCTCATACATTCCCGATATCCCGTATCCGCTCGCATTTTCTTCTGCCATCTGATGATTCAGGACATCTACATTAATCTGGTTGGGCAGAAACATAATGTGCAGCGTCCCCGTTCCTCCCCAGCCGTCATCCGTAAAATCGTAAAACAATTCACCATTCTGGATTGTTCCGGTAATCTCGTCCACCGAAGCGATCCGCTGCGTCATTCCCTGTTCCGTAAACAGACTTCCGGAAAATTCATTGCCGTTGGTAATCTGACAGATGAGCTCATTCCTGCTGACAGGATCAGTTTCTTCATATGCCGCCACATAGCCGACACTCACTCTCCATTTGCCCGAGTAGCTCTCGTAATCCGTGAGCTGCCCGTTTCCACCGGTCAGCTGGATCAGTCGCTTTACGTCTTTTGCCAGCACATTGCTCTCCCACGGAAGATAGTCGTTTATTTTATCGCTGAACCCCTCGTTGTAAGTAAAGTGATCTCCATAGTCTTCATAGATCCGCACCACCACATGCGGAATCGCGCCCTGAGGCCCTGCCCCTGTCATATATTCCGCTCCTATGACGACATCCTCTTTTCCGTCGGCATTCGTATCCGTAAACACCACAAACTTCACATCATAATACATACCATAATCACTGGTATCCTCCGTACCGATATACGGAAACTGATACAGGATCTCTTCACCTCTCAATAAATAAAACGTCACATCTTCCAACGGGTTTTCACCGGAATGATCAGGTTCATAGGATACAAACCGCACTTCTCCCCAGTCATTCAGCTTCACTTGAAAAGACTGCTCCTCCAGGATTCTGTCCACATCCAATCTGTCCTGCAGCTGATTGCCTAGTTCTTCGCCTGCCGACTGCTGTGGCCCCTGCCTGTCTGATCGCTCCGCCTGCTCTGACTGACCCTGCTGCCCTGACTGTCCTGATTGTCCTTGCTCTTCCGGCTGTCCCTGCTGGCCGGACTGTCCTGACTGCTCCGGCTGTTCCTCTGATCCCGTTTCTGCTCTGTCCTGTTCTTCTATATTCTGTTGTAACTGCAAATCGTCATCCTTCTCTGTGTCCTCAGTCCGACTCTCTATATCGCTCCCACCGCATCCTACAAGCAGCATGACCGCTGCCGCGATTCCCAATATACTTTTAATGCTTTTTTTACTCCTGCAATTCATTTCTATTTCCCGCGTTCCTTTCTTTTCTCGCTGATATAATCCTCCAGTTCTTTCAGTTCTTCGTCGGAAAGACTGTCGCCGTCATAAAGCGCTGCGATAAAATTTCTGGCGGAATTCCTGTAGATACGCTTCAAAATACTTCTGCTCTCCGCCTGTATGTAACTTTCCCGGTCGATCAAAGCTATGTAGACATTGTTCTTTCCCGATTTCTGCACAGCAAGAAATCCTTTCTCCTGTAATCTTGACAGAAAGGAAAGCACTGTCGTGGGCGAAAGCTTCCTGCCCTGATCCATCTGCGCTTCGATCTCAAACCTTGTCACCGGTTTATCCAAATCCCATATGATCATCATAATTTCCAGTTCTGAATCCGGTAGTCTTTTCATTTCCTCCTCCTTTTCTTGTTCTGCATTTGCCAAATATCTGTTTTATATTCTACGCTTGCCGAATATATGTGTCAACATATTTATACGTTGATCAACATCTTCCTTGCTTTCAGCGGAGTTTTCGATTAGAATGAGGGAAATACCAGTTCATAATGTTCAAAAAGAGGTGACGCATCTATGCTCCTTTATCATGCCAGTAAAGAAATCGTCAAATTTCCAGAAATACGTAAAACAGCCTATACAAAGGATTTTTCATGGGGATTTTATTGCACCAGTTATTTTGAGCAGGCATTGCGCTGGGCAAATCGTGGCGTGGGAGACCCTGTTATCAACTACTATACCTATGAGCCAGACGATAATTTATCTGTGTTAAAATTTGACCGCATGACAGATGAGTGGCTGGATTTCATTGCCGGATGCAGGAGTGGTGAAACGCATCACTATGATGTTGTGGAAGGCCCAATGGCCAACGATACCATATGGAATTACGTAAATGATTTTCTTGCAGGCAGAATAAACCGCAGGCAGTTTTGGATACTGGCAGAATTCAGATATCCGACCCATCAGATAAGCTTTCATACCTTATCAGCATTGAATTGTCTGACCTTTGACAGGAGTGAGATTATTTATGACAGAAAAAGAAAAAAATGATTATTTTTATGTTTGCTCTCTAATCGAATATTCAGCACGCCAAACCAAAAACAAACGTCGTGTTATCGTAGAAGCATTAGGAAAAACAGGGATTGAAAAACAGCTTTATGACGCCGAAGTAAATCACTGTCTTTCCTTCGAGCAGGTAAGCGATGAACTGATCGCGCAATATGAGATCGCCGACGGCGATTTCGATACGATCACAGACTGCAAATATACCGTTCCAAGTTTCATGGATATCGGCAAACTGTACAGCATTATGATCGAGGATTGTGCTAAGCCCGGTAAAGAAGTGGATGAATTGATGAAACTCTTTTCTTCCTTTATCAGTGACGAAATATCTGATTTCCAAACAGATGTTTATTATCAAAATCCCAGCTATCTGGAGTGTTCCTATAAAGCTGGATATTTACTGGATTAATTATTAAGGAAAAACTTCACCCATCATCTTCCCGGACTCTAAATTTGTGTAAATCTATGAAGCCTGCGTTAATGACTTTACTGTCTTAGCAGAAAAAAGCCTTCGCAAACCGCTCCAACGCCTCCTGGTCCTTCGCCCCCATCATCTCACAGGATGAATGCATGGCCAGCAGGCCCACGCCCAGATCCGCCGTCTTCATAGGCAGATGGGAAGAAATGATGGAGCCGATCGTCCCGCCGCCTCTTGTATTGGAATGCTTCACAAAACGCTGATAAGGAATCTCCCTCTCTTCGCAGAGCGCCATCACTGCGCCAAGAATCTCCGGATCCCAGGAATAGCTCTGGTTGCTGGCCGTCTTTAACACAAACCCCTGATTGAGTACCGGATAATTGGTAATATCCTGGCTTCCCGGATAGTTCGGATGGTAGGCGTGGGCAACATCTACAGAAAGCATCATGCCGTCTGTGATATCCGCCATGCAGTCTACCGCACTTTTGCCAAAAGCCTGCCATATTTTCTGGATGATAACGGCCGGCAGCTGGGAATCCGCCCCCTGCTTGCTGAGACTGCCGATTTCCTCGTTGTCAAAAAGGCATACCAGATTCACCCGGTCTGTATTCCCGCTCTCGATCAGGCCATGCACCAGCGCACAGACGGAAGTGATGTCGTCAAGCCGCGGCGCACAGATAAATTCGCCCGTGATGCCCGCCTGATAAGGCTGCCCGGTATTGTAGACACACAGGTCATAATCCAGAATGTCCTCTTTCTTAAGATCGAATCTCTCTGCCAGCAGCTCAGTAAACGTAGTTTCCTTGTTCAGTTCCTCCCCTATAGTGCCAAGCAGCGGCAAAAGATGCTTCTGGTTGTCGATGGGCACGCCTTTCTCATTCACTTCCCGGTTCATATGCACTGCCAGATTCGGCAGATACAGCACCGGTTCCTTGAAATCCACCAGATGGCTTACCGGCCTGTCGTAACGCTCCCCGCGGGTCACCACCCTGCCGGCCAGGGAAAGCGGCCTGTCAAAGAACGTATTCAGAATCGGTCCGCCGTACACTTCCGTATTTAACTGCATATATCCCTGGGTGAAGATCTCCGGCTTCGGCTTGATCTTGATTGCCGGGAAATCCGTATGGGCACCACCAATGTGAATCCCGTTCGCCAGCTCACACGCGCCGCCGATCGTAAACGCATAGAGCGTTGTGCCAAAAGGCATACAGAAGTAACGCCCGCCCTTCTCCAGCTTCCACGTCTCTTTCAGCGCCAGCTCTGTAAATCCGGCTTCCAAAAGAACCTGCCTGCTGTGGGCAGCTACATGATAGGCCGATACACCGGCGCTCAGATACGAAAATAAATTTGTGACTTCCTTTGACAGTTGCTGCATTGTATAAACTCCCTTCTATTTCATCATTGCATATTGATTTTCCTGCATTAACATACCCTATTCTTCTACTCCATCTTAAGTCCCAGACACTTTGCCCTTTTACAGAAACTTTGATACTGCCTGTCCGTGATAAAATCTGCTCTGGTAATGGAAGCCGTAAAGTGAAAATCCACCTTCTCCATCGCTTTCTTCGCCGCCTGTCTGATCGTCATCTCCCCAAACTGGTAGGGCGCGTCCATATCGCGCATAAAGTCGATATCGAAAGCGTTGTTATGGTCAAACAACGGATGGCAGCCCAGAATCTCCATGGTCTCTGTGTCATAATAGAAGCCCCAGTTTTGCCCGTGCCTGTCACGGTTACTGATCAGGAAATCCACGATCCACATTTTGTAAATGCTCTCCCCGTCAATCTCCATCATCCGGGCATCCGCATCAATGCCGTTGACATTGCAGTAAGAGATAAACTCCATCCCGGTCAGGACAGCCTCCCTCTCCGTCGTCATACAGGGACACATACACACATACTGATCCTCATCCTGCCCGGCTTCGTAATGCACATGCTCCACATTCATCTTATCCAGAAGGTTAGAGCACATCACCTCGATCCGGGACTCCGTACTGCCGTTTGCCCCCAGCTTATACAGCCACAGGTTACCGTCCTCATGCCGCCTCCACGCCTTGGCATAGGCACCGTTTGTTGTCAGTTCCGGTGTCACCGGAGATCCCTGAAAGGTCACGGATCCAGCACGGAAACCGCCCGACATACCATGGCAATCTTCATATGCTGCTCGGCCGTCCCGGTCTGTTCAAAGTGGAACAGGTTATAGATCCACTTGGCATTGGCCCGACTAAGCAGCAACACCCGCCCCGTCAGCCAGCTGACTACCGCCTCCTCATTCTTACGGACGGCAAGCAGAGACTGGGACATATCATAAGCGGTCTTAATGGTGTCCGGAGACGGAATTTTCTGCAGTTTTCCCTTGATCGGATAGGGCAGATATTTTTCATTTAACACTTCATAGCACAGCGTATCAAAATCAACCCGCAGGACTGCGATATCCTTCATCATGATCGTAAACGCCTTGATCCCCTCCACCAAAAATCCCTCCCCATTTCCATTTCAAAATAGTTGTCCTGACTTCTACTCATTTTCCTGAAGCAAACGCCTGAACCAGCTGTCACTCAATTCGTGATGTCCAAATTGAGCGTTCCCATTGGAAAAAGAAGCAAGTCTGATAAATGAAAATGTATTATCGTATATTTTTATTTCATCGCATATTGGTATTGCTTTGATAAGATTCTTCTGTGACTTGACATATCTTCTACGTATATCCTTCTCTTCAACGCCATGGCCTCCACGTCTGACACGATCAGCCACTCTCTTAATCGCAATCTCCACGTTCTCTACTCCTACAAAATACATATCCACAAAATATCCTAATGCTTTCGCTTTCTTGATCGTCTTCATCGTTCCGGCTAAAGTTGTCTCCTGATTAAACGATATTCCCTGTTGCAGACAGCTATCTATCATATACTTTGCATCAAACATAGCCTTAACCTGATTCTCCGGATTACTCCAATCACCATATTCTCTCTTCAATATTTCGTCATAATTGATCCGTACCGTTCCCTCTGCAACATTTTCATTCAAATGATATAATGTAGATTTACCTGCTCCATTCACACCTGCAAATATAATATACTTTTTCATGCTAGAAGACCCCTTTTTCAATGAGTTCCCTTTGCTTTTCTGCCAAAAAGAAATTAGAGATATGAACTGCAAATCTACGCTCTTCGTCGTTTTCTATTTTTTCAATAAGTTTTCCGGAAACAAAACCATTGTATTCCTGATCCAATCTTCTGCATTCATTATAAATCCTGCGTAATTCTTCATTTATTTCCACAGCCATCATCCTTTCTTTTTGGTATATAGACACATATTAGTATACACAAAAAAACTCCAAACCACAACCATACCGTGCCCTGGAGTTTTCTTCGTTCATAACATGATGCCAGGGTCAAAAGATCTTTTGACCCCAACATCATAACATTCATTACAGTTCAACTCTGCTTCCTGAGCCGTTCCCGGTATTCCATAGGAGACATGCCTTCCAT
>CAMWLJ010000087.1 GCA_947175055.1 uncultured Lachnospiraceae bacterium
CTTCTCCTCATTTCCCGCATTTTATCTTACTACTATTAATATGCGTATCTTCTTAGATTGCTTTTGTATCGCTTTACACTGCAGCCGTGTTCTCACGGATGCGCAGCCGATGCATTCCTGACTCACGAGCAGTGATTGTCTTTTGTATTTTTTGCAAAAATAAACAAATTATGTATTGACATCAGGATTCTCATAAACTACAATAATATGCGTGTGTTTCCATTAAAACGTCCGTGTCCGGCTTTAATGAGACACGTCCTAATACATTCAAATACTATTTCAATCGGAGGTGTGATCATGGCTAATATTAAATCTGCCAAGAAGAGAATCTTAGTGAACAAGACTAAAGCTGACAGAAATAAATCTGTTAAGTCCGGTGTCAAGACTGCGATCAAGAAAGTATACGCAGCTGTCGAAGCTAATGACAAGGAAGCAGCTAAGACTGCACTGGTTGCCGCTACATCTGCTCTTGACAAAGCCGCTAAGAAGGGTGTTTATCACAAAAATACTTCTGCCAGAAAGATTTCCCGTCTTGCTCTTGCCGTAAACAAGATGGCATAATTCGTTTTATATCACAGGCGCACTTTTATACGAAACAAAAACACTTCCTACCGTCATAGGAAGTGTTTTTTGCGTCTTATCTAATTAACGGCTGTGTCCGCCGCCTCCATGACTTCTGCCGCCGCCTCCACCGCTGCGTCCGCCACCTCCGCCGCTGTTCGTCTGGATCTTACGAGTCACCACAGATTTGCGTAAGAACCTGTCTTCCTTTACCCGGAAATGAGGTTCCATGCCGGCAACATAAGTGACTGCCGTAGTCGTCTTATTTCCCTTCTTCGACCTTCTGTTGCAGATCACAAATATAACAGCCGATATCAATCCTATGATCCAGGGAACACTGCCCGGCACATAGATTTGAAACACCTGTATGCCCAACATATCATGATAGAAGTCGTTGATATACGTCTTATAGGCCCGGTAAGGATCACGCTCCACATAGCGGTACACATTGTCCAGAATATGGTTGACTGCCGCATCAGAATATTTGTCCTGCACTCTTCCTGTCGTGCACAACCATGTATAAATACGCCCGTCATCTTCCCGGTACCAGTTGTCCACCAGCAAAATACCGTCCCCGTTCGCCCGGTCATATCCGAATTGATGTTCCTCATAGAACTGTTCCGCATAAACTCTCACAAATTCATCATAACGCACACTTGGCTCAATTTCCCGGGCATATTCCTTCAGCGATTCCTGCAGTGTGATCAGAATGATATCGCACCCTGTCTGCTGCTCCCGTTTGGCGATCAGCCTGCGCAGTTTGTCTTCCTCCTGGTCTGTCAGCACATCGCCATAGTCAAATACCCGCTCCTTGGTGGTACAGGCCTGATTCGTCCTCTCATAGCGAAACATTCTGGCGATTCCCCAATGTCCCACATGCAGAATGACCAACATAAGCGCCACTGCCCCCAATATGATATACATCCATTTAAAATAGCGGAAATACTCTTTCATCATTACCTCCATTCCGAAGCGTTTTATTTCTTATAAGATCTCCAATATCCGCAGCGCCATATAGCACCCGGCTGTCACTACCGCAAACACAGATATGCCATAGCTGACCACCTTGGCCATGGAAACCGGTGTCGTACCGATGACCTTGCCTGTCTGACCGTTGACATGATATTGGTAAGTTTTTCCTTTATAGCGGTACAGATACTGCCATACCGGCATCAGCGCATAATGCACCCCCTCCTTATCCAGCCTGAGGTCTTTGCGCACTGGCCTGACGTTGCTGTATGCCCGGAGAGATTCCTGCAGCAATTCTTCCGAAGCGCTGCGCGATTTCGTCTGCGCTCTTCCTTCCAGTTCTTCCGCTCCCTGATTGTACACTTCCCCGTAAAAACCAGACATATATTTGGGATCAAATCCCTGCAGCTGTCTGTAGTCATAAGGCTCCATGAGATCCATAATACCATCCTCCATCGCATAGGAGGCATCCACCGGGATCTTATCGAAATCCACATCCATTTTACGGATCACCTCATAATAGGAAGTTTCCGTATACTCCGTATTACCGGCCGTCCATCTCTTTACCCTGATTCCTTCCCCGGCAAAATCATAGAAAGCCCGATAATCATACATCCAGAACGGTACATAGATGCCTTCCATACTTTCCAGACTCTTAGCCGACAGGAAATCCGATGGTGTAAACAGCCGCCTTGAAAACTCACTGTCGAGCGCCTGTGCCGCCGCTTTCTTATTGATCCTGAAAGGAAGCAGCATATGCGGCTCATAACCCCCTTCTATCCGTTCATTAAAGACTATGTAACATCCACAGTGCTCACACTTGCTTGCCGAAGTATATTCCTGTATAGTAAGCGGCGCCCCACAATTAACACATTGCACCAGCGTACCGCCCTGTATTATCTCTTCGCTGTCCTCACTCTCACAATGCGGACAATACATACTGCCTCTGCCCGGCTCATACACCGTATTGCCGCCGCAGTTCTTACATTTAAATATCATTTCCGGTTTCCTCTCTCACTACGATTCTCACTACAATCCTATACGCCAAAACATCATCTGCTATGACCTTCACGAACAGCGTAAAGACTCTCATAACAATTTTAGCAAAAAAAATCAAAAATAGCATCCCTTTTTATTGATGTATCTCCCGCAGACAGAGAAGTACAAAAACCGCTGTCACCGCAATACAGCTGCCCACTGCCGCCACGCTCCCTGCTCCGAAGAAAAGCCCCGCCGCTTCCGCGATGCTCATAACACCAAAGACAGTAAAAATGCCAAAAGATATTTTATTCAAAATACCCGTAGGCACTTTACTTTTTAATACAACGCCGACGATCAGCCCGATCAGATCTGCTAAGATCAGTCCAAGCGTACATCCCAGAAATACGAAGAGCGCATTCGCCATACTGTGATCCGTATAATTGGCCGCCAGCGTAATACCGGACAACTGCGTCTTGTCTCCCAGTTCACCGATAAAAAAGGAGCAGAAAATAGCGATGACCGGTCCCAGGTCATGCTTCATTTCTTTCTCTTTCTCCTCTTCCTCTTCATTCTTAAGAGCCTCGTATGCAAACCAAAAAAAAGCAAACCCGGCCAGCGTCTTGATGATCCTCATATCCAGATAACTGCCCAGTGCCGCGCCCATCCCCACTGCCAAAAGGTTCAATACTGCCGTCGCAAGCCATGTACCGATGAGAATATGTCTGACTTTATATTTACCTGCCATCGCCACCAACAGAAGCTGAGTCTTATCTCCCATTTCCGCGATAAAGATCGTTGCAAGCACTGTCAAAAAAATAACCATACCGTTATCCTTCCTTTCTCTGCATGTAATATATTTCCTCCAGTGCGGTTGAATGCTCTTTGAAGCATCCAACCGCACAGGTGGATATACTCTCTGCCTTGGTTCCGTCCACTTAGAGGGCGCAGCAACAAGGTCTTTCCTATGTAATAACAAAAAAGGACAGACACCATACGGTATCTATCCCTGAACGCTCTCATCAGACACACGCATGGTATCATTCCGCCATACATGAGTCTCATCAATTAAGATATACCAGACGACGATGCTCTGTCATCAGTATGTTGGCATATCGCACCCGCTATATAAGAACAGGCGCCGATTACTCCCTCATTTAATGTATATTATATACAGCATCTACAGTTTCGTCAATTCTTATTCCTGATTTTTCCAAAAATCACAATAACATTATGTTTATTTTAAAAAGGAATCTATCCACGCCTTCTTTCCTTTCACATGCAGCGTCACGGCACCACTCTCCCTTGTCTGATAGATGACGCATTCCTGCTCTTTCAGCCTGTCGAGCAGTTCTTCATGAGGATGCCCGTATCTGTTGTTTCTGCCGCAGGAGAGGAAGACGATCCTCGGCTCCAGCTCCTGCAAGAAGCTCTCGCCAGTAGAATATCTGGATCCGTGATGGGCTGCTTTGAGCAGTGTGATATCTTTAAGCTGCAGATTCCTCAACTCTTTGTCAGATGGGTAAATACTCTGCGCAGGAGCATTTATCTGTTTGATCAACTCCTCCACCCGGCTCTCTCCCGTTCCTTCCAGATCGCCTGTGAAGAGCGCCGTGAAACTGCCATAAGCCAGATGCAGAACCGTGGAATAGGCATTGGCCTCGCTCATCTCCCATCCTTTCTCGGGATGCAGGCAAGTTAACATAACATTACCGCATTGCAGACGGTCTCCATACCCAATATACCGTATCTGTGTCCCGGCCTTAGCCGCCTTGCTTTCCAGCTCCCGGTATCCTTCATTGCGGCCTGTCTCCCCAACATCCGGCAGATACAGCACCCTGATCATGATACCGCTGCCCTGTGAGGCTTCTTCCAACATGACACTGATACCGTTTATGTGATCACTATCCGGATGCGTGATCACGACGGCGTCCAGAGACGACACACCCCTATATTTCAGAAAGGGGATTATCTGATATTCCGCCACATCACTTTTATCCGAGCTGCCGCCATCGATCAGCATATGGAAAGCATTGTTTTCGGACAGATAGATACAGTCACCCTGTCCTACATCCACCATTGTGATTTGCAGTCCCTGGGGCAGACTGATCCCGAACACAAGCATTGCACACGAGATTCCCTGCCAGAAAAGTAATTTGGGCAGCCGGTCGTTACCGATCACTATGAGCAACAAGATCCCAAAGAAAAGCAAGACCTGCCATGGTGTAGGATGCCCCGTGACCCAGCTATTTCCCGGCAGACGCAGACATAGCTGGCAACACTTTTCATAAAACTCTAGAAAAAGATGGGCCGGATATGCCACGGCCACTCCCAGCGGCAAGAAACAGGCCGCCAGTCCCAGACTCAGCAGACCACACAGCAGCACCAGCGTCATACAGGGGACCACCACCAAGTTTAAGAGCACGGAATAGGGTGGAAACTCATAATAGAAGCATAAATATACCGGCAGCGTAGATAACGATATAGCGGCCCCCGACAACAGTGCTTTCTCGGCACTGCTCTTTCCAAACAGATTCTGCTGCACTGCCGGCAGCAGCAGACCGATGCCGCAAACGGCTCCGAACGAGAACAAGAATCCGCTGTGCTTCAAATACAACGGCCACTGCAGCAGGATGATCAATGCCGAGACAGTCACTGCAGTCAGTAGATCATAAGTCCTGCCAAGCAGCCCTGCCGCCAGACGCATGGCAAACATCACATAAGCCCGCAACATGGAGATTCCCATCCCGGTCATCGCCCCATAACAGTACATCAATCCACTGCAAAATATTATGTTAACTATATAGGGCAATCTAATACGGCACAAAAGCCGGTGACAACCCATACCGATCACTGACAGATGCAGACCGCTGACTGTCAGTATGTGAATGATCCCATTGGCCTGATACAGCTTCTTGATCTTCGCATCCAGCATCCCCTTTTCTCCCAGAAGCATGGCTTTCATCACCGAAGCGTCTTCTGCCCCATAACATGCATCTAGTAACAAAGAAAGATATTCCCTGACCTGGTACAGCTTCTCCCGAAAGACATCGTGGACACTGCTCTTACTTAAAAGACTGCCATCCAGGATCTTACCTTGCTGTCCAAGAATCTGGTAGTAGTCTGCCGCATCAAATTCCCCCGGATTCGTTGCATGCGCAAAAGCACGAAAGCTTCCCCGCACCATGACCAGGCTGCCGGTTTCAGGCAACACATCCTCTCCCATATAGCATAAGATCCCTTCTATCCTTTCTGTATTTTCTTTTCTTAAATTGTCCTTATTCTCTTTCCAAAACCTATGTAGATCTTTTTTTGAAATTTTCTCAGAGTCTGATAAGAATCGCTCCAGATTTGCAATTTGACTTTGTTTCAGAATCACTGCATCAGATAAATGTATGACCGGCGTCTCCGTATCTTTGGACAATCGGTATTCCTTCCATTCCACATAGCCGGCGGAAACGATCTGCTCCCTGTCCATATAGTCACAGACTGTCGTCTTGCCCGGCCTGCAGAAGATCACGATCCAGACTGCTGCCGCATACGCCAGCCCAAACAGACATAGTGGTCTTCTCAATACGCTTCCTCCTTATTTAATTACAGGCGCCGAGAGCCGCTTCGCGCCTGTTCCTTCCATACTCCCTTATAGAACGCCAGACATCGGTCGATGTAGATCCCGAATCTGCATCTGCCTTTATGACGAGGTCTGCCCGCTGTCCGGCGTTACCAGAAGATCCAAGTTCCGTTCAAACAGATCGCTCAGATTAAATTTCTCGCGAAACGTAATGTTTGTCTCTCCATCGACGGATATCTGTACTTTATTGATATTGGACAGCTCCACCAGAGAGTTGGTGATGGAATAGATCGTTACTTCTGCACTCACAGTGTAAGGCTGGCTCAAAAAATCGCTCCCAAAGTTAACATAACATATCCCATCCTTAACCGATACGCTGACCACCTTTGTAGAAGAATTGACTGTAGGATATGCGCCCTGTGCCATCGGTCCTTTTACAAGCTGCTCCACGACCAGCTTCTCCAGAGAAATATTACTGTTATACACCACATTCCTGCGGTTCTCCTCCACCAGACCTGTTCCGTCCTCGTTTGCATAGTACAACCTGAGGTTTACTTTCTCATAAGCATTGATCTCATCGCCTGTATTCTCGATAAACGTGTCCGCAGACATCGTTCCGATCGCCATGCCGCTGCTGTCCGACAGCATCTCCCCCTGTACCGTAAACGAAACATAGCTGATCTCCGGAATCTGCGTCACCGTCCTGACAATAGCTGCTCTGGTCAATATTTCTTTCATCTTGTCCATCGCCTTGTACTGCTCGTCAAAATTCAATATAAGCTGTCCGTTATCCAACGTATACCCCAGCAGATTAAAATCATTGGCAAGCGGGGCCTCATACTCCAGTTTATCCGGAATCTGCCCAAGTTGCTTTAACATTTCCTGAAGCAGCTTCTCCGCATCGGTCGTCGTGCTGTCATACTCCCTGGTAAGAGTGTTCGTCTCATCATTATTCACATAATATATTTTATATATTTGTCCGCCATCCTGCTGCTCTTCCTGTCCGCACGCCGCACATAGCAGCATGATCACGCAGATAGCGGCTGCTACTGCCTTTTTCTTATTCAGATTCATCTATAACCCTTTTCTTCTCATACTCTGTCAGCCGCACACTCCATCGTCATACGGGAATATATTTCAACGGGATCCTGATCGTAAAGGTAGTTCCCTCTCCCTCAATACTCTCCGCCTTGATGGTTCCCCTGTGCATCAGGATCGCGCTGCGGGTGATCGCAAGGCCTAGTCCTGTACCACCGATCTCTCTGGAACGCGATTTATCAACACGGTAAAAACGTTCGTAGATATGTTCCAGACAGTCTCTGGGGATACCTACACCCGAATCTGCCACCTCCACCGTAAAATACTGATGATCCGCATCCAGCTTCACCTTTACCCAGCCATGTTCTTTGTTGTATTTGACCGCATTTTCCACAAGATTAGAGATGACCAGTGTCAGCTTCACCTCGTCCACCGCCGCCGTAACGGGACGGACACTCTCGTACACCACTTCCACATCCCGTTTCTGTGCGATCGGCCGCAGCCTGCGCATGATCAGCTCCACGAGCGCATCGATATCTACCTCTGAAATATTCAGATCTGCCGCTGTCCGGTCCATTTTCACGAGAGAAAGAAGATCCGTGATGATCTTATCCTCGCGGTCGATCTCCTCCGCGATATCCGTCATAAACTCCTGATAAAGTTCGACCGGCACATCCTTCTGACTGATCAGGGAGTCTGCCAACACCTTCATAGAGGTGATCGGCGTCCTCAGCTCATGCGACACATTTGATACAAATTCCTGTCTGGAAGTATCAAGCATCTTCATCCTTCCGAGCACCCGGTTAAAGGCTTCCCCTATGTGCTCGGTCTCCAGGCAGTCTGTCACGGAGATCGGGTCGTCTGTATAGCCTTCCTGGGCCTGGTTAAGCGCCTCCGTGATCTTCTCAAAGGGCTTAAACAGCTCCTTGGCCGCCAGAATCGATATCATGATGATGACCAGGATGACAATAACTTCCACCAGCAGCGCTTTACGGCTGAGTATCTCCAGGGTCGCTCCGATCGTGTCGGTGGAAGCGCTCACCAGCATGACGCCCCTTACGATCTCTTTCTTTGCCCCAGTATCCGCCTTGCCATCCTCCAAAGTGACCGTCTCCGTGATCGGTATCGTCATCTCCACATAACCGTTGTTCTTATCATACCGGCTGGTATTCTCTCCCTTAATACAGCGCACCACTTCCTCCGAAATGATCGTCTTATTCTCGCTGATACCATAGGTGTCCTTGACAACCCGCAGGTCGTTGTTGATCACCAGCACGCGCCCGTCATACAGTCCGGACAGCTGGTCCAATTCAGCATTGATCACCTCAGAAGAAGTGTCCTGCAGATAATGATACGTTATCAGGTGATTGGCCAGAATCCGAAGCTGCGTGGAAATATCAGATATTTTCACATTGACGGCACGCTGCTCATAATTCTGCAAGATCGCATACCGCATGCTGATACAGGGTAACAGCCCTACGATAAGCAGGATCAGAAAGATTCTTGATTTCAGACTTCTTAGAATTTTAATATTACGCAGTTTATCCTTAAGCAAAATAGTATCCTACACCCCATTTAGTACGCACATAAACCGGATCTCCGGGGACATTCTCGATCTTCTCCCGCAGTCTTCTGATATGTACATCTACAGTCCTGACATCCCCCGGATAGTCATTCCCCCACACGAGTTTCAGCAGATTTTCTCTGCTGTATACCTTACCCTGGTTTTTCATCAGCAGTTCAAGCACCTCAAACTCTTTGGCTGTCAGATTGATCTCCTTACCGTCAATATAAACTCTTCTGCTGTCACAGACGAGACGCATGCCGCCCTTCTCCACGACCTTCGCCGTATCCTTCGCTTCATTGCCACGGGCTGTCCTGCGCATGATCGCTTTGATCCTGGCCTTAACCTCCAAAATATTAAATGGTTTGGTGATATAATCGTCGGCACCGTAATCGAGACCGAGGATCTTATCCATATCTTCGCCCTTAGCAGTTAACATAACTATAGGAACATTGGAGAACTCACGAATCTGCTGGCAGACTTCAAACCCTGTCATCTTCGGCAGCATCACATCAAGCAACACCATATCATATGTATTGTTCCGTGCCAGTTCCAGCGCTTCCTCACCGTCATAGGCACAATCCACTTCCATACCGTCCTGTTCCAGACTGAAACGGATTCCTTTCACGATCAATTTCTCATCATCAACCACTAAAACCTTCTGTCCCATTTCTTTCCACGCCTTTACTCTACTTTGATATTGTCTTTTATTCTTGTGTAGGTCCCTTCCTTGATCCCGCTCACCTTCATGATATCTTCTATGGTCGAAAAGCCACCGGCCTGCTGCCTGTAAGCAACGATCGCAGCGGCTCTCGTCGCACCGATCCCCGGAATCTCACATAACTGCTCTTCCGAAGCCGTATTGATATTGATCTTCCCGTCCGTAGAAGACACCGCAGCATCCGTGCCTTTGTCCTCCCCGCCGGCCACGCCGTAACCGGCCGTACTGCCTGCTTCTGTCTGCCCTGAGATCCCGATCTGCTCCCCGCCGTCTGCAACGCCGGCCCTAAGGCTCTCTACCTGTTCTTTCGTGGGAATGACAAGCTTCGCTCCGTCTGAAAGCGGCTGCGCCTGGTTAACATAACCTTCGACCGCTTCCTCTGTAAATCCGCCGGCCAACTCCACTGCCTCAAATACCCTGCTGCCCGACGGCATCTCATAGACACCGGCATTGTGCACGGCTCCACAGACATGCACGCAGATCGACAGAGCTTCCTCCGGTTCTGTCATACCATTCTCTCCGGCTGTCATTCGTTCCCGGTCTGCCTGTCCGTAAGCCGACGATACTTCTGTCTCCGGACCGCTCTTGCTCTCAGAGTCCGAAGCACCCCGGCCTGTCTCTGTCCCGCCCGGCATATCATCCGTATCCTCTGCCAGCCTGCCGGCCGCATCAGCCGTATCGGCCGCCCTGGCATCTCTGCCCGTATTTCCTGCATCCAGGATAAGCTGCTCCCTGCGGGTACAGCCACACAGCACTCCTGCCGAAAGAACGCAGGAAAAAAATACCCCAAATATGACTCTCTTACTTTCTTCACACATAGTTTCCTTTCCGGACTCTGTAAACCCGCAAAGAAGTTCCCGCTATGCACTGTATTTTTATTGTAAAGTAATTTATTGTTTATGTCCACTTAAAAATCACAATTCCGGCGATGGCTACTCCCATTCCGATCAGCTTACGCACCTCGAGGGGCTGCTTTTCTACACCAAACAAGCCAAACATCTCGATCAGATAGGCGACGATCAACTGTGATATCACAATGATCATAACGGATCTTGCAGGCCCTAACAGCTCCATTCCCTTGATCACCGTATAGGTAATGACAGCGCCGATCGTACCCCCGAGAAGCATATACTTTGGTTCCACCTTCCATAAAGTGGCAAAAGACGACCTGTCCGTGACAAGCCACGCCGCCAGGCAGACCAGCAAAGCCGTAAACTGTACGAAAGCATTGGCGACCCAGATACCGGAAGTCTTCGTTACCTGTGTATTAAATACCCCCTGCACACTCATAAGGGCACCCGACAATAACGCGATCAGAAAACCAAACATATTTCCCTCCATTCCGAATTTCTGCTTTTACATTATAACAATAAGACAAGGCATTCTGCATGCCTTGTCTTATTGTTTCCATTTCCTGACTGAATATACCTGTCAGCTTTTATCTGTTATGGTCTGTATCATCAATCACCATCCGACGTTTCTTCCTCTGACGATTCCCCGCCCTCGGCTTCCTCCTCATCTATATATTCCTCGGGCAGCTCTTCCGGGACATCGATATACTGTTCGCTGTACTCTTCGCCGGTCACCTGCGCCATGATCTTTTCTGACAGCGCCTTCAAGGCGTTATTGGCGTCCTCCCCGCCCCAGATCCTGGCAAACGCAATTTCCAGTTCTACCCAGAAATTACTTGTTTCCACCAGCTTGGGCATCGGTATGGAATACTTATACTCCTGCCAGAAGGCTTCTCTGTCCGCATCCTCATAGGTATCTCCCGCATCGCTGGCCGGCAGCTTACCTGTCCTTGCACAAAGCATTTCGGAAGCATACTGCGTCAAATACACCGCAAAATCGTTGGCCATCTCCTTCTTGACGGAATAGCCGTTGACTACAACGCACTGCGTTACGGATAAAGACGCCGACTGCAGATCTGCGCTCACATTCGGCAGCATGGAGACTCCATATTCATAGGCAAACTCCCCGTCCGCCTTTGCTTCTTCGATCTTGGTCAGTGCGTCGGATGTGGCCACAGTATACACGATCTTGCCATCCATGAAATCCTGC
>CAMWLJ010000088.1 GCA_947175055.1 uncultured Lachnospiraceae bacterium
TCCGTATTCATCATATCGGGAACGATATCACCTTCACAGATATATCTGCCTGCTACATACAATGTTCCCAACACGCTGCCCTTACGGCTTCCCTGTCTGGAACCATCCACCGTAAATGCAATGTGATACCACACACCCGGATCGATGGAATTGGGCGCGGAGTTTCCCGGCCTTATCTCGAAAGAATCCGCTGTCCTTCTGCTTTCTGAACTTATGATCGGCGCCACGGAAACACTGTCTGTCTTCTGCCCAAGCCATAATCTGGCCCTGTTCTCGGAATCAAGCAGATCATGTCCGATATGAATAAAAGGCGACCAATCCTGTAAGTCGTCTGCCTTCATCCAAAATGCGACCGTATAAGAAGTTCCAATCCTTCCCACGTCGCTTAACAAGATCCCGTATGTTCCATCCAGATAAACCGCTTTTCCATCCATCCCCGGCACATACTTCACTTCCAGATTCTCCGCGATCTCGGGCATACTGTCGCCCACCGTTCTCACAACAGCCTTTGCATTGCCAAGATCTTCATCAAACTGATAGGAATAGACCGATTTCGGTATGTTATATAGGATCGTTTCCGCTACAACTTCATTGGTGTCTGATACGACGCCCTGCTCCTCTGCCGCTTCCTCTGCAGGCGCTTCTGACGCCGGGACACCTTCTCCATCCTCGTCGGCTGCCTTGTCCTTTTCCTCCGAATCTTCTTCCTCGTCCTGTTCTTCTGTCTCCACATCCTCTTCTTCCCGGTCAGACTCTTCCGAAGCAGATAGCCTCGACTCCTCTCCCAGTGCCTTAAAATAGTAGATTCCCAATCCAGCTGCAGCCAGGATCAGAATGGCCAGAACAATGCTTAGAATGATCGTGATCGTACGATTCTTGTTTCCCGCCTTCCGTGTATTCTGTGGTTGCTGATACCCCGTTTCCGGCGTCATTATCTGCTGCACATCTCTGTCCGGCTTCGTCATTTGCTGCACGTTCCCGTCCGGCTTCTTCGCTTGTTGTACGTTCCCTCCAGACTTCTTTGTCTGCTGCATGTTCCCATCCGGCTTCTTCACCTGCTGCGCGTTCCCGCCCGATATCTGCACCTTATTCCCGCACCCGGGGCAAAATTTAGCTCCATCAGGAATCTGCTTCCCACATTTTGGACAAAACATATGCTCTCTCCTTTCCTGTAATCACATCATCATAATCCTATCCTTCTGCCAATCCTGGAGTACTCGTCAAGCAGTTCGATATATTCTCTCATATCGTCTTCCAGATCATCAAGGTCTTCTTCTTCAGCGCTGCCAAGGTCAAATTCTTTTCCTTCGTACTGTTCGATATACACCTTTTTCCTGACATACATCGTCAGACCGATATCATCCAACAGGGAGTGGCCATCTGCTTCCAGTTCCTCCAATACAAAAGACACTTCCGAATTCGAGTGCTTGTAAATACCTGACAGCAGAAAATCCTCCCGGCCATCATCATACTCCCATGTCAGCTCACCGGATTTCGTATCATATACGATGGTCATCTCTTCTCTTCCGTCCCCTTCAATTTCAATGGTCTCCTTACCACTCTTAACTGTGGTACTCACCGTAATCTCTCCGGACTCTCTGCCTCTGTATTCATTTCTGAGCAAAATATTCTGCATTCTGTAATCTCCGCCCTGGAATTCAACAAAAATTTTGTCGTCATCCACGTCAAACACAACGGCTGCAAGTTTTCCCTTATAAATATAGAAGGTAATATCCAGATTGAAATCGTCATCCTTGATCTCATCACACAGATCATCCAGTACATCCTGGTACTCTTCTGTCTTCTCCCCAACGTATTCCAGGATATTGACTATATTGTCTTCCGTAATCCTGATTTTGTATCCCTTACACTCTCTGTCCTTTTTGTCCACCTCAAATTCATGGGCCTTAACTTCCTTAAATTCCAGTTCTTTCAGTTCCTTCACCCATGCCGCCGCAAGATCTTTCCTGAGCGTTTTCGCACTTACTTTTCCGGAGGCTGTTCCCTCCAGGAACTGGTTAAATTCTTCCAATGTTTTCTTTCTGACCTGTTTACAAAGGATTCCGTCGTTCTCCCCTTTCGGATCATAGAAAAAGACATAGTCCAATTCCGACAGTGCCAGTTTCAATTTCCCTGAATGTATGCCACACAGAACTTCAAGCGCTCCATAGTCATCGATATCGGCATTGAAGTAAAGCTGTTTCTCATTCTTGGCACATCTAAACTCCGTTCTGACTGCAGCATCCTCACCTTCCAACTCAAGCCCGGCCGTATAGTGTTCCCCGGAAAGCATCTCGGAAATCGCTGCCAGGTCTGTCACCAGTTTCGGCGCATCTTTCATTGTAGCCGCCGTTGCCTTTAAGACTTTGCCCCGCGGTCCCTGTAAAAGGCTGCCGATCGTCGCCACAAAGATCACAACGACAAGAAGCACTGCCGCCGCTGCACCGATCACAAACACTGTCTTCTTTGTTTTCTTTGATCTCTGCGCATCAGATGGGGGCATCTGTACTGCCAGACCGCCGCCTGCCGGGCCGCTGTTCATGCTGCCCAGCGGCATACCGCACTCCTTACAGAATCCATCCTCCATCTGGTTTTCCGTCCCGCAGTTTGGACAAAATCTCTTTGATGCATTCCGGACTGTCTCCTCTGCATTTCCCGGCTCTTCTGTATTTCCTGACTCCGCCTGTCCATTCTGAATCTCCGCTACGGTTTCTGCCATGGCTTCTTCCTGTACCTGCTCTCCGTCACAAACTGCTGTTTCGACGTTCTCCTGTATATCTGTATCTGCCTTCTTTCTGGCCCCTTCCACAACCTGCAAGGCCTCATCGCTGACCTTTTTGCCGCAATTTGGGCAAAACGCGATTCCTTCCTTTAACTTTGTACCGCACTGATCACAAAACATACTTTCTCCTCCATTCCGAAGCGCTTTTTGCTAATGTATATTTGTACATGAATCCAACGTCACTCGACAGCAGATTCAAAGTATCGATCCAGCCCATCCGCGATTCCTTTGACGATCTTCCATTGATATTCATCGGTCTGCATCGCCAGATCTTCTTTTTCATTTGTCATGTAGCCCATCTCTATAATGGTTACCGGCACCTGACACCAGTTAATACCGCTCATGGTATCTGTCTCCCAGACTCTTTCCCGAACAGCGCCGGTAGACGCAACCATGGAATCTAAGATCTTCTCAGACAGTTCTTTACACTCCTGATAAATATTGCCGCAATACGGGTTCTCGGCTGTAGGGCATATAGTCATCATCCCATTTACTGAAGCGTTCTCGGAGCCGTTCGCATGGATTCGCAGAAATGCATCCGCGCCCGCATCATTTGCGATCTGTGCCCGCTCACTGTTGCTGATATTCACATCATTGCCTGTCCGCACCATAACGACGTTATAGCCTCTGTCCTTCAATTCCTGCTCCAGCTTCAGAGATACCGCCAGATTCAATTCATATTCATTTACCCCGCTGGCGGTTCCTCTTGTTCCGGAAGCTACCTTGGCCTTCATTTCATCCGCGCCCGGCGCAACCGGTTCCTTCTCATTATTTCCTTTCAGCTGGTGCCCTGCATCGATGACGATCAGTTTACCCTGTCCATCTGCAATGGCCTTCTGCCCGTTATCCGGCTCTTCCTCCTGGGGTATTTCCTGTTCTTTCATGACCATCCTGGCATAGTCGCTGCTTAAGAAAGCATCCATACCCTGATATTCAATCTGAAACCAGCCGTCATTCTGACCAATATAAGGAAAACTGTCCCCATCATATGCTTTACCGATCACCTGGGAATCCGACTCCGTAGACGGATGATCGCGGATATTTACCTCATCCGCCGTAACCTGTACCTGCTCCGCAGAATCGGAAGCTGCGTCTTCTTCCTGCGGCTCCGGCTCCTCCTCCGGGACAGCTGCCGGTTCTTCCTCCTGCGGCTGTTCACTGAAGGTTTCTTCCTCCTCTGCACGATCGACTTCCTCCACCTGTGGAATATCCTCCGGCTCCTTCACAGAATTCTTAAGATCCCCGCATCCTGCCAGCATACCAAGCGCCAGACAGACTCCGATCAAACTGTACCATCTTCTCTTCATAACCTTAATATTCTATATCCTCCTCATCAATCTTTGCCTGCACCAGCAGCATATTCTGTCTTAAAACAGCGGTGTCGCTGTATCCCTGCATCTGTGCCAATGCATTCTTCAATACTGCCTTACTTAAAGCCAGATCGTAATCTGACAGGACCGTATTCGACGCGTCCGGATAAATATCGCTGTTTTCCATGATAAACTGCTCGTAATTACTGATGTATTCCACATTTTCTATTTCCAGCTTCGACAGCGGGCTCGGCCTGATCCCATCAAAATCATCCGGAGAATACTTGTCCGGCAGATTCAGATACCATGTCTTGGAATAGAACCATTGGTTCAATGCCTTATCCCGGAACTGTCTGCCATGTCTTGCAAAGATTTCATTCCGTGCAATTCTAAGCTGTGCCAGGCTCATCCCCTGTAAGTCAGCATCCGTGACCTCTCTCTGGCTGGAGAAATCAAGCATATAATCCATATCCATATAGTCGCTGGCAAAAGCACCGCTGATATCTGACTGCGGCACATACTCTTTGGTATAAGCGCCGTCAAATTCCGTTGTCTCCGATGTGGACAGCACGATATCTCTGAATTCGTTCTGTCTGCTCTCATCCGATGACGTGTACTTAAAGACATAATAATCCTGCTGCTGCTCATAAATACTCAGATAAATATCCGTCAGAATACTTTCAAGATCCTGTACATTTGCAGAATAGTACTCTCCCGAACATTCCATTGCCAGGCGTTTTAATGCGTCTACATCATACTCTTCACCGATTCCAATGATAAAAACCGGGATGCTGGTATTCTGCGCCATGGCCACCACATCGTCAAATGTATAACTGCTGCAGTTCTCCATACCATCCGTAAATCCGATCACGCATTTCACACCCGATTCATAATAGGTCTGATACAGGCCCGCATACAGCGCATCATACAGTGCGGTCGACCCCCGCGGTGTAATGTTATTGATCGCCGCCTCCAGAAGCGCCTGGTCTCTGGTAAAATCCTGCTGAAGATACACATAATCGTCGAACGAAATGATCTCCACCTGATCCCCATGGGATAACTCCATCTGGGAAACTAACGTGTTCGCTGCGCTCTTGGCCTGCTCCATCTTACTCCAGCTGTCCATGCTGCCGCTGGCATCCAGCACCAGATTCACGCTGATCGTATCTTCGTTCAACACCTTGTACACCTCATTCAGCGTAACATCGATCACTTCACCGCTTGTACTGATCTCCTGTACCGTAAAATCTGTCTGGCCCAGGCTGTCCACTACATCATTATTCTCATCCACGACGCTGGCATAGAAAGTCACCTCCGGGAAGTTGGAATTATCTACCTGATGAATATTTAAGCTGACCGGTTTTCTGTCCCCTGGATCGGTCTTCTTTGCCTGCTCCTTATCACTTTCTTTCGATTCTTCACCCTCTTCTGCCGCTTCCTCTTTTGCTTCGCCCTCTTCCCCGCCGTCCTCTTC
The DNA here is from genome assembly GCA_947175055.1 of uncultured Lachnospiraceae bacterium. Lineage (GTDB taxonomy): Bacteria > Bacillota > Clostridia > Lachnospirales > Lachnospiraceae > UBA3282. The sequence continues at coordinate 5,567 of CAMWLJ010000088.1, forward strand.
TTCGTCAGACTTTCCTTCACGGGTACGGTCCTTACCTCCGTCATCGTCTTCTTCCCGGAAGTCCTCCTCTGGTTCATGCTGTCCCAGGAAATACCAGGCTCCGCCGCCAATCCCGCCGATCAACAATACGATCAGTATGAGCAGCAATGCGATCAGTTTCCCACTGCCAGGCTTCTTCGTCTGCTCTATAGTATCCTTCTGCTGATCGCTGCCCTCAGGCATTCGACTGCCCTGCTCCTCAACAACAGGAAAAACCATCGGTGCGCTTTCGGTCTGGGGTTCAGGCATATGCGCCGGCGCCCCACACTTTGAACAAAACTTCGCATTATCATCGATCTGAGCACCACATTTTGTACAAAACACTCTCTTTTCCTCTCTTCCTTTGTAAACAAGCATTAATACCGGTGCTATTTCACATCATATAGTAAGATCATCGCCACATCCGTATCAACCTGAACGGATTCTTTGCCATTGTATACATTCAGATCTCCTCTTACCTTATTAAAGTTATAATCCGACAAAAAGGCCACTTTATCGCCGTGGAAGAAACCATATGCTTCTATATAACTCATCTCCTGTTTTCCGGCATGCACCGCCGCGTCATCCGCCAGCTTTACACTCTTTCCGTTTTGATACAGGTATAAAGTCCCTTCCTCGCCATCTTTATCCACATCCTTCAAATAGAGGATCTGTCCGTCCGTATGCGATTTTACGGAAGAAGCATACACATCGTCATCTATCATGGTCTCCCCACAATACAGCTCATCGTCTCCATTTACATAGCACACTTTTCCCGCCAGGTTCCGATTGGCAATATAAGCAAGATCGTCACTGATCAGTTCCGGCGCAGCATCTTTCTTCCCGTAATCATAGACATATAACTCGTTGTAACTGTCCTCTTCACTATAGAACTGATAATTCAAATAAATATTCTTCTTGTCTTCGTCTGCCCACAGCCACGAACTGTCATAATCCTCCGCAGCTTCTTCCAATTCATATATCTCTCCGTTCCATATGTATCTGCTCTGTACACAATCAGACAATCTGTCGTTTATAGTTTTCTCGATCTCGGAATAGTCGGTTTCCACGAGTTTCGATAACACCGGGTATTCCATCTTTTCCAGATCCACATCTCTAAGATACAGCAGCGCCTCCTTAGTTCCAAGCGAAGTATATGTCGTCCACCCCTGGCTGCTGTTAATGCTGTAATCATTGAAATTGATGTTGTAAATATCCGTTTTCTCGAGAAGCTCACTACTCTCGCCCGAAGCGGAATCATAATAGTAGAGACTCTTATCCTGTCCGTCAACTATCTGGTTTTTCAATCTGTCCCGGAGACCGTCCCGATTCAGCTTCTGCTCGAACTTATCGTATTCTTCATAATAGGCGTCGCTTAGTTCCACCTTCTCGCGCATTCCCCAGAAACTGTCCACATAAGTGATGGTCTGATAATCCGCCATATCGGGTTCTGTTATATTCTGATCCTGCGTCAGACAATCATCCTCGACCAGATCATACAGACTCATCACCGTATCATCCTCAATCTTCTGATAATAGATCTTAAACCGGCCGTTGATGTCATACACATACACCTGACTTACATCCGATGCGATCTTCTCTTTGTCCTCAAAATTCCGCAGGACGTAAAGATTGTCGTCCTTTGCATAAACAATGGTCTCAAAGCCATCCGACCATCCGTAAATATCCATATCGGAATCCAGCTTTATTTTATCCGACTTCAGCAAAGAATCCTGCACGTAATACTTGTATCCATCACCATCGACCACCGCCCACATGATATACTTTCCATCCGCAGAAACAGTTATACTACTGACATCCGACGCCATTTTTTGGGATTCACCCTTATCATATAGGTAGAGTTTGCGGTCATCCACATCCTTTATATATGCCAGCCTGTCATTGTCGATCAGCGTATAATCGACCACATTGGAATCAATCTTCTCTTCTTCCTCTTTGCCGTTTATCCGTTTTCTATACAGATCAAAAGTATACTTAGAAAGATCATAGTCCTGCGGATAATAAATATACTTATTATCCGGAGAATATGCTACGCCATTGTAATAATAGGAAAAGCCTCCAAGGCTGTCCTTATCTTCAAGATAACGGTCTCCAACTAAAACAGGCTCGAATTTCCTGCCTTTGGTCATCATCAATTCGTTATCCTTAAGATACACAAAGAAATCTCTCTCGCTGTTTCCGCCGCCGGTTCCGCCCAGAATGCGCGGCATCACGAACACTCCGATCCCTGCCAGCACCACTATGGCCGCTACCGCCGCCAATATGATCTTAAGTGTCTTACCTGCCGGGCGCACCTTTCCGTTCTCAGCGCCCATCTTCTTATCCTCATTGCCGAAGAACATGCCGCATTCCTGACAGAACAGATCGTTGATTCCATTCTGCGTTCCGCAGTTGGGACAGAATTTCTTCTGTTCGTTTTCTGCCGGAACAGCCACGGCAGTCCCCTGCCCGATCACGCCGGTGGGAGAGATCTCCACCGCTTCTATTTTTTCTGTCGCTTCTTCTATAGACTCGCCATGTTCCTCCGGGTCCGCCTCCGCTTTCTCCTCTACCGGAGGATCTGCCTCCTGCTGCTCCTGCACATCTCCATCACGCAGAGCGGACGTCTTGCCATCGTCTCCGGCCGGCATTTCACCGGCGGTCTGCGCACCGCAATTCGGGCAAAATGTCATGCCATCCTTCAATTCCACACCACAATTATTACAGAACATTTCTCTTCCTCCTCATACGTATTTCCCTGTTTTCTTCTATTCACAAAGGCTCTCACACAGCATCGCCCAGGACTCTCTGTTCCGATTCCATATCGCTCCAAACTCCCCGATCTGCAGCGGACACGGGTGCTTACCATTCTCGATCGTAACGCTGGCACCGTGCAGGCTAAGCTGCACCCAATCACCAAAGCCACCCAGATTGACATTGTATCCCTTCTGGGTATTCAGGGGCTTATACTTTATGATACTTTCCAACGCTGAAGCCAGTGCAGCGGATGCCTGCGACGTCTTTGCATCGTTGCCGGCTGCATCATAGTAGATCAACTGTCCCTTGGAATGATAGCTTATAAAGTAGTCGTATTCCCTTCTGACCGCTTCCGCTGCCAGAATCTGTGTTTCCGGTTCAGATTCCGCATACGTTCCCTTATAGCTTCCGTAGGCAGGATACTCTTTCAGATCGATCGACTGCCACCCGGCATCAAAATTGCTGTTCAGATCGACGCCATTTGCATTACTTTTCCATAATGTCTGATATTCTTCAAATGAAATGATCTCTGTCTTTCCCTCGGCTTCTCTGTCGAAGTCTTCCTGCTTGTAATAATCCGCCCAGTTCATATCTCCGTTGGCATCTTCCTCGAATACCAGGCTCTCCCTGTCACGCAGATAACAGTCATATATGAGCTGTCCGATCTCTTCATGATACATGGCGCCCACTCCCAGCTGGCTGATCGTCACACCATCCGGATTAGACATGGGAATGACATGGATCGCCGTTTTCTCTAAAAGTTCTCTGTAAGATTTCCCATGAAACGTGCCGCTCTCATAATTAGCCGCGTAATATTCCAGCATCCTCATCACCAGCTGCGCCGTCATGTACTCCCGTCCATGAATCGCCGCCTGCACGAAGATATGATGCTGCGCCTCCGGCGATCCCAGACACACCTCATATATATCCCTGCCGTCCACACTGTTCCCCACGATCTCATAAGACAGACATTCCGCATATGTCTCACACAGAATCGCAATGTCCTCCTTCATCTGGTCATAGGTATACAATGCACCCGTCACATCCACTGTCGTAAGAAGACCCGGATCGTCTCTGTACTCCACCGCAACGCAATAATCAGCTGCCGCGTATCCTTCCACATCACTTTCTTCTACTATGACTTTATAAAATTCCCTGTCACCTTCCGTAACCACATCCCCATACCAGCGCAGGTACTGTCCCGCTGTCAGTTGTGCGATCACATCATCCCCCAGACCCGGCGTTGACCTGAGAGACATATAGTCAACCGGCACGGTGACCAGGCTGATTTCCTTGTTCAAAGCCTCTCCGGAATCTCCTTCTGCGCCTTCCGTCTCTTCTGCTGTCTCCCCTTCGTCTGTATCTTCTTCCCTTTCCTGTTCCGACTCCTCATTCCATGCCTGCCTGTTTTCCCCGCGGGAACCCAGAATCAATACGACCAAAACCACAATAAAAAGCAGGACAATGATCACTGCTCCGGTCAGAAGGTAAATCTTTTTCTCTACTTTATTTCCTTCCTTCTCCTGATCGCCACTGTCCTGCATACCGACCGGCTGCGCTTTCGGCCGATCGGCTGCCAAAGTGCCCGGCTTGTCAAAAGGTCGTCCACATTTCGGGCAGAATTTACCTGTATCCGGGACTTCATTGCCACATCCTGAACATATCATTTGTTCCTCCATTCCGAAGCGCTTTGCGCAAAAGACGCGATCATCCCGCGTTGCTCCTGCCAGTCTCCATGTAGTATCTATTCTTCTGTTTTAGCCCCGCAATACACACAAAACCGACTGCCTGCTTCCAACTGCGCACTGCATTTCGGACATCTTATAACGGTAGGCTGCTTTACCGCAGTTCCGCAAGAAGGACAGAATGCGCTCCCCTTCATCACTTCCGTACCGCATTTCTCACAGATAACGATTCCCTTTAACTGACACAGACTTTCCGTCAATTTCTCCAGAACACCGTCAACCAGCTCTATCTCCCGGATCAATTCGCCAAAATCGGCCTCTTCCCCTGCTCTCTGTGACTGATAATAAGACTCACCCAGCTTTTTGATGTATTCTTCTCTTCTCGTTTTGTTTTTGGAAATTTCACTTGAAAGTCTCGTCTGCTCTGAAATTCCCTTTGCCTTCTGCGTGATCGTATTTCCTGCTTCTGTTACTCCACTGCTCAGTTTTTCAATAATAGACATTATTTTCCTCCTCCGTAATAAATTTCTACAAAAAGAAAAAGTCTAAAAAGAGAGCATTATCAGATTTAATAACACCTGTCTTTTAGACTTTCATTTAAATCTCACTTAACAATGTTTCTGCCAAAACTTTATCTGCCGCATCATCCCACTTAGCCTGTCTGTACATATTTAATAAATTTTCTCTAAAATATGTGCCCCAATATCTTAATACATTCTTAATATTTTTTATTATTTTATCATACATTCGTTATGCGTGCAACTTATACTTTGTGCAGTTTTTTAATCCAATATTAAAACCGTAGAGTTATCGGACATCTTTTAAGGCAGGACAAATACTCAGATCTGTCCTGCCTTTACCTTACGATCATCTTACTGTTACCGAATCCCCAGTTCCGTATCCGCCTCCGTTACACGGCTGTGCGCCTTGATGTACTCCACGATCTCATCCAGTTTCGTGAACGCCAGTCCCACATAGCTGTCCGCACATCCATAATACAGCGCGATCTTCCCGCTCTCCGAATCGTGAATAGTGGCGCAAGGGAAACATACATTGGGCACAAAGCCCCGCTCCTCATACCACTCTTCCGGTGTCAACAGGAAATTCTCACACCGATACAATACCTTGGACGGATTATCGATATCCAGGATCGCGCCGCCGATGGAATAGACGAAGCCGTTACAGGTACCGCTGACACCATGGTAGAACAGCAGCCATCCCTCGCTCGTCTCAATGGGCGCAGCACCGCCGCCGATCTTAACAGACTCCCACCACTCGGAACCCTTGCCCATCACATGTCTGTGCTTGCCCCAGTATACCATATCCGGGCTCTCGCTTAAGA
>CAMWLJ010000089.1 GCA_947175055.1 uncultured Lachnospiraceae bacterium
CGGTCTGACTGTATGGGATGTCGGCGTAGGGACATTTTTCGGTATTTGTTTTTTGTGTATGCGGTATCAAAGTGATTTTTACGCTACTGATTGCAGAATTGTCAACTTTGACCTGAAACTTACCAGGGCACAATCGGTTGGAAAAAGGCTTCGTATAACCGGCCGTGCAGTTGAAGTAGTAGTTTTTTTGTGTTGCAACACCATTTATCAGGTATTGTCCGTAAATATAAATTTTACATGCAGTCTCCTTTACGGGTCCGGATATATTGCCGATTTTTAGCGTGTAGTAGGTTGCAGGATCGTCTCCGGTGTTATAAGTACGTAGTTTATTTGTATAGTCAGTAGTACCCTCCTTATTCTTGTGTGTACATATAAGGTTAGTGGCTCTGACGGTTGTTTGCGGCGTCTTCACCGTATATCCTGCGGAGCCGCTGTGTATGTATTCCGTTACGCTGTAGGAGCCGCTGGGCAGGTTGTCCAGATTATAAGTCTCCCCGGGCTTAACGGCTACTATCCTGCTGTAGAAGTCACCTGCACCGGAGTTCTTTATGACAGAATAATAGTAAATATCATCGGGACCCTGGCCGGCAGGGGCGGTTATGGACAGCTTGCCGGAGTTGCCGTTGATGTGAAATTCGCCAATTTCTCCGGGCAGCACATCGGCTTCTCTGGGCCCTACCAGAATGCCGTAACCTTCCGGGGCCTTCAGCTCCTGAATCGTATATTCTCCTCGAGGGAGATTTGTCAGTGTATGTTCCTTGCCGGGTTCGATAGCAAATGTCTCGGAGTATTGAGAAGCTTCACCTTGGGCGTCCCCGGAACTGTCTTCCTGAAAGCTTTTACCGGTAACTTTGAAATAAGTAATGGCAGTTGCATCGGGCCGGGAGATCTTGAGCTGTCCGTTATCTTTGCTGATGCCGACCGTGTGACTGCGCGTACCGGCAGGTACGGTCATCTGGCTTTCACATTTGGTGGTAGACATATTGTATTTTCCATCGGCATTCGTTATGTCTACTTTGTCTGTCTGCTCTGCCACGGTGATCATGGTGGGGCCGCCAAAATAAATGGTTTTCTCGCCCTCGCCCGTGATGGTCACATCTCTCTGGATCTTCTTTTGCGTATTATCGCTTAAAGAATAACCTTCGATCCTGAACTTGTACTGTTGGTTAGAAGCTTCAGGTGGGCTTCCGCTGGACAGAACCTTCCGGATGATCAGGCTGTAGGGCGTTTGTGTCTCGGACTCTTCTGCAAATACAACTGTCCCTATAGACAGTACGATCAGTAAAAGAAGAATAATGACAGAATACATCCTTTTACTTTTGTTTTTGGTATTCATTGTTGGAAATCTCCCCTCTTAAGATTTTATATAGAAATACACTTTACATGACAGTACATCCAGGACATACATGTTACTGACAAAAATGGTATTTTGTCAGTAACGAATGTGCAAAAAAATACATTGTCAGGAGTTATGAGAGATAACGATCCTCATCTTTGACAAAAACAATATTTTGTCAAGTTATAAAATATAATTTAACGCACAAAAACTAATGTATATTCATAAGTGAAATACATAGTTAGGTTAAAAAATATTATAGAGAATCAGAAAAAGGCTGTCAAGGAAAAACCCCTGAAAAATGCGATGTTTTCGGCGTTTTTCAGGGGTGGGGGGGGGTAGAATTGGTATAAAGGTAAAAGAGGGACGAAATAGTAAATATATGCGATCACAGTCTGCCGCACAGATAAGCGTATGCATTCAGGATGGTATTTGGCCGTTTTCCGGCGATGAAATAGTAATCCATCTGTACCTCGCTCTCTGCGCACAGATAGGTGCCATAAGTGGACAGGTCACAGCAGATCACCGGGCTGTCGGCGGCCAGGACGATGCCATACCCTTTCTCAGACAGAAGGAAGGGCAAAGCGGCAGAGGCTGCAACGCCTTTGTGGGAAATATATCTGGCAGTTTTGCGGATGTTCATTCCTTTGGTCTCTCCGGCACCCATAGCGTAGATAGTTTCATTCCTGGTCCACTCGGGGTAGAGCCAGACCTTCATACGGCCATTCGGGGCAGCTTCCAGCTGGCGGCATTCTTTATTCCGCTCCGCAAAAAGAGGCAACTTATCCCGCGTCATAAAGCGGATGGCGCCGGTCGTCTTATCGGTCTGGACAAGCAGTTCATCAGTCATCAGGTCTATTGTAGCTGTAGATTCTCTGTACATCCAAGTGTGCTCTGTCCGATGGACGGCAATGCCGGGATGGAAGCGGTCTGCGACCTGGCCGCCTCTTGCGAAAGTCACGCGGATGATGGCACTGCCCACGGGACTCAGGCGCAGGATGCCGTAGCGGCTATGAAGATAGAGGCCGTCCGGTTGTTTTGTACTCCAACGTACAGCCAGGTCGATCCTGCCATGGCCGGCGGGCCGCAGGATCTCGGTGGCGGGCATGTCGCCGAACGCCGGCCTGTCGGTATCGTTTGACGACTTGTCTGCGTGTGTCATGTCAGCGGAACTTTTTGGCTTATTTGCGTACGGCATAGTGGCAGAGTTTTTAAGTATGTCTGTGTGTGTCATGGCAGCAGTGTCCCGGCCGGATGGTCTTTCTGCTGCAGCGTGTGCATCGATGCCGGCGGCATTTGTATCGTTCAGGTGCTTTACGGTCGGCCCAGGTACGGTATTATGAGCGTCTGATGATATTTTGGGCAGTCTGTTTTGCACGATGGAAATATTTTTTTTCGGTCGCCGGACGGATTGTATCTGTGTTGAGGATGCAGCCGGGCTTCTTTGTGCTGCAGCCTGGGTTTCACGGTCAGTCAGTTTCTTGGAAGGACGGCTATCCGGAGTAGGAGGCGTAGTCGTTTGGGGCGTGTATTCTGGTACCGGATCCGTGATCAGTCCGGTCAACTTTCCGGTGTGGAGTACGCACAGCTCATGCAGAGCGCGGGTCGCAGCCACATAGAGCAGTTTGGCATGACCGTCGTCCGCAGGGTAGTCTTCCGGTGTTGGATCAAGGATCAGTACTGCGTCAAATTCCAATCCTTTGGTGTAGTCCACCGGCAGCACCATGACGCCGTTTCCGAAGACTGCTTTCTCCAGGTCGCTTTCGATGCCGTCCAGATAGAAGGATAATTCCTCCGCCGTACGCGCGGCGGATGTAAGGTCGCGGCAGATGACGGCAATGGTATCCCAGCCGTTTTGCCGCCAGTTCTTACAAGTATCGGCGACGGTCTGAATCAGCGTCTTACGATCCGGCAATTGTTTGATCTGTACGGCATTGCCATGGCGAAGGACCGGTTCCACCGGGTAGACGAAGAAACGACCATGCCGTAGGATGTGAGTGGCAAAATCGGAGATCTCCACCGTGTTACGGTAACTCTTTTTCAGAAGACCGAAGGTGTCGGCGGGATCGGGCAGCAGCAGGCGGCGCAGGGCTTCCCAGTCGTTTAAGCCGTAGCCGAAATGGATGTTCTGGGAGACGTCGCCCATCACTGTATAGGTGCAGCCGCGGATGCAGGCATGCAGGACATGGTAGGCCATCATGCCGAAATCCTGTGCCTCGTCGATGACGATATGGTGTGCCTCGCTGATGACTTCCGTCTCTTTGACCCGCTTATAGAGGTAGGCCAGTGCGGCCAGGTCGTAGACGTCGAAGGCGGTGTCCGGGATAGAGACCATTGCGCCGTCAGCTTTCTGTTTTGCCAGAAAATCATGATAAAGTTCGTAGATTGATCTTTTCCAGACATTGGCGCCGTAATGCCGGCGGTAGGTTTTGAGTATGGCTTTCTTCTCCGGTTCGGTGTATTTGATACCTTTGCCCAGAAATTCTTCTTTGATCTTATTGCGCAGGCGGTCGTTCAGCATGTTGATCTTGCTTTGGATGGAGACGGCGGGATTCTGCCGCAGGTAGCGTTCTACGGCGTCACCCTCCAGCAGGCAGACAAGGTCACGGGGATCTGTCTGTCCTCCGGTGGTATCGAATACGCCAAACTTACCGTTCTGAAGGCCTTCTACGAACTGCTTCGGGTTCAGGTAGACGGATTTGCAGGAGATGGTACGCTCTTCCAGCCTGCGGCAGTAGCGCTCCAGTGCCTGGAACCAGGCCGCGCTGCCCTTGATGCTGTCATCGATACCTGCCTCTGCAGGCCCGGGAGAGGTGCCGGTGCACGGTGCGGTTCGGGTCAGGCTTTTGATGGTGTATTTCTCGCTATCCCAATCTTCATACAGAAGTCTTACAAAAAGCTCTTCCATGGTCATTTGACGCACGCCGTAGACATCCAGGTCCGGCAGGACGCCGGTGATATAGTCCAACAGGATGCGATTGCTGCCTACGATATAGAAATCATCTGGGCGGAAACGTTCCTCATAATTGTAGAGAATATAAGAGATCCGGTGCATGGCCACGGTGGTCTTACCGGAACCTGCTACGCCCTGCACGATGATGTTGTGGAAGGGGGACTTGCGGATGATCTCATTCTGCTCTTTCTGGATCGTGGCGACGATCTCGCTCAATACGGCCTGCTTGTTTTTGGCCAGATATTTGGTGAGAAGGTCGTCGTTGGCGATCACTTCGCTGTCGAAATAATCAAGCAGCTTACCCGATTCTATCTCGTAGGTGCGCTTTAACTGCAGGTCGATAGCGATCTTTGATTCGCCGGGGGCCTTGTAACTGCATTTGCCCAGGCCATTCTCATAGTAGACGCTTGCCACCGGTGCACGCCAGTCGATGACGACTTGATGGGTGGAATCTTTGGAGATGCCGCCCTTGCCGACATAGAGGGATTCTGTCTTGCCAAGGGTTTCGTCACGGAAAATGATCCTGCCGAAGTAGGGTTTGTTCTGCGCCTTTTCATTCCGCAGCAGGGCGCGCTTCATATGGTCGTGGAGCGTTACCGTGTTGTTCAAGATGGTGAGGACTTCCATGTCGTTGTCATGGTAGTGGGCCAGCATTTCGTCGATGTCTTCCTGCATCCGCGAAACCTCTTTCCCATAGTGGGTAAGATTGTCCTTAACGATGGCAAGAGTCTGCAGCAGGTAGGCTTCTTCAGCCTGCCTTGAGGTGGACGACGGATTTTGTTCTGTTTGATTGCTCATGTGAGACCTCCTGTATTGTGGCGTGGCTTGATCGGCCGGATGCCCTGCAGCGGGTGCGGGGCACCGTGGATAGTAATGAACTGTTACCTAAATTGTAAGAAAAAAAAGAATATATTACTAGACTTTTATTTTCTGATGTGTTAAAGTGGATATTAGAGTAGTGCTTGGAAATAGTATACGATTTCAAGCAGATATGTTTACGATTTAACGATTTTTATGTTATGATTAAATTCATTTTTTTCAGATTCTGTTCTGCTCAATATCTCAATTTGCTCGCCTTTTTGTTCCCCTTAAGTTAAGTCAACAATAATAATGCAACAGAACAGAGCACTGTTTGAGTGTAGCGATCGGCAAAGACACTGGAAATTTTTAAGCTGACTTCCGCATCCGCGTTTTACTCATTGGATCAACAACCGCACAGGTGGAAAAATTTTGTCAACTCTTTTTCTTTTGTGCAGAAGATGTTACCATAGGAATCAAAGACCCCGCTGTAAGCAGCCACTTGGCTTGTTGCTCGCGGGAATAATGGCTGTCAGGGAATCTGAGACGCTTCAGAATGGAGGAAGAAGGTTGAATAAATTCTCTGATGAGCAATTTATTCAACCAAGAATTTGTGCCGAAGCGTCACAAATTCTGTTGATCGCAGAGCAAAATTGGAGTATTCCTTCGGAAAACTCCTAAATTCTGCTCGCGTCCTCAGCGCAAAGCGCTTCAGAATGGAGGTAAAAATGGGAATTGTGATCAAAAATGCACTGGCGATCCTGCCGGAAGGAGCAGAGGATGTAGTGCGGGAGACAAGTATCTACATTGAACAGGACAGGATTGCAGGAATCGGGCAGGCACCGGCCGGATTTCGTGAGGATAAGGTGATTGACGGGAGGGATAAGCTTGTGATCCCGGGGCTGATCAATTGCCATACGCATTCTTATATGTCATTTATGCGGAATGTGGCGGACGATCTGTCCTTTATGGATTGGTTGTTTGGGACGATCGATCCGATCGAACAGCAGATGACGGATGAGGATACGTACTGGGGAGCGAATCTGGCCATTATAGAGATGATGAAGAGTGGGACGACCTGCTTTAACGATATGCAGATGAACATCCATCAGACTACCCGGGCGGTTAAGGAATCCGGAATGCGTGCAGTGATCAGCCGCGGGCTGGTGGGCAACGGTGATGATGAGGGCGGACAGATGCGGCTGCGCCAGGCTTATGAGGAGCGGGACGCGGCGAAGGACTGTGACAGGCTGTCCTTTGTGCTGGGGCCTCATGCACCCTATACCTGCGACGAGGCGTATCTGAAGATTGTAGCCGACGAGGCGAAGAAGAACGGCATGGGGATTCATATCCACCTGTCGGAGAGTGAGAGCGAGATTGGGCAGATCAGGGAGAAGTACGGCTGCAGCCCGATCGCATTGGCGGATAGGTGCGGGCTTTTTGATGTGCCGGCTATTGCGGCCCACTGTGTACAGATCGACGAGGCGGATATGGATATTCTGAAAGCGAAGAATGTCAGCGTTGTGACCAACCCGGCCAGCAATATGAAGCTTGGCAACGGTTTTGCGCCGGTGGCAGGGATGCTTAAGTGGGGCATCAACGTCTGTCTGGGCACGGACGGCGCTGCCAGCAATAACTGTCTGAATATGTTCCATGAATTGAGTCTGCTCACCTTGATCCATAAGGGAACAGGCAGAACACCGCAGTGTGTCAGCGCCAGAGAGGGATTCCGCATCGCGACGCTTAACGGTGCCAGGGCGCTTGGCATGGAGAAGGAGATCGGCAGCATTGAGGTGGGAAAGAAGGCGGATCTGGCGATCCTTGATCTGAATACGCCGTCTCTGACACCCAGGAATAACCTGATCGCGGGCCTTTCTTATTCGGCTAACGGATCCGAGGTGGACACGGTCATCATTGATGGTAAGGTTACCATGGAGAACAGGAGGCTGCTGACAATCGACGAGCAGCTGGTGTACCGGAAGATCCAGGCGCTCATTGAGCGGATGGAACTGGACAAGAAGGTATATTAGAAGAGACTGAGGGATGGCACTGTATAAGGGAAGCGGGGGATTGAATGAAAAGGAAGAATAGAATGAGCAGTGTTCTGGGGGACGGGAGAAAGACGATGGTGTCAGTTTTGGCGGTGATTTTTTTCTTGTGCCTTGTAGTCCTGGGCGCATTGCGTGATCCGCAGGAGATGGCGCAGCGGGAGAAAAGCGGAGAGATACTGGCCTTTGCCACGGCCTATGCCAATTATTTCGTGGGTCGGGACGGCAATGGGCTTGTGGATCTCTATATCGATGAGGAGACAGCCTTCGAGCATGTGATTCTGTTGGAAGAGACCGATGGGGTGTATACGTTTGGCTCTTCCAGCCCCTGGCCGGAGGAGTTTCGACTGACGGTTGATGAGGAGGCGCAGAAGGCGGTATTGCGCTACTACGCCGGGGCCTCGGATCCTCATGTGACTGTCTGGCGGGAGGAGATGTCCTTTGTCGAGACGCCGGACGGTTACCGGGTGACAGACAGTCAGATCAGGCAGTTCGATGATATCCTTACGATGGAAGAATTCGAGGAGGCGTATTGGGTCTTTGATGCCTATCAGTTTGTTGATTATGAGGAAAGAGGATATGTCGGAGTTATCAATGAGCAGACGGCGTATGACCGGGAAGCAGGAATAGAACAGGACAGAAATTCCGTGTACAGAAGCCCGCGTACCGCAGCGGAATGGATCTTGAATCTGACCGGTGGGGAGAGCGTGGCAAGTAGTGATTCCAGTGGACGGGCGGTTGTTGAGTATACTTTCGCAGATGGAAGCAGCATCGGTATTCCTATGCGTAATGCCAATTACACCGGTAAGACCGGCAGCACGGATGATGCGGATGCGGTTGCGGAAGGTGCCGGCGATGTGTGGATCGTGGATATGGACGTTTGGAGTGTGAAGGCGCCGTGATGAAAGGGTGGCGTGCCGCCTGATGCCATCTCGCTGTGCCTGATGCAGAGAGGCAGTGCAGGAGATTAAGACATGGCCGGATGAAAAGAAAGGGGCGGTGCAATTATGCTGCGCATAGCGGTGTGTGATGATGACAAGGAGGCGGTGCAGTCCCATGTGGCTGTCGCCAGAGAGGCGTTGCAGCAATGCCGATGTATGGGAGAGATAGAGACTTATACGGACAGCAGTATGCTGCTGTGTGACATTACCGACGATCGGTTTTTCTTTGATCTGATCTTGTTGGACATCGAGATGCCGGGCAATACAGGGATGGAGATTGCAGGGAAGGTAAAGCCCTTTCTTCCGAATGTAAAGATCATCTTCATCACATCCCATATTGAGTATGCCATCGATGCCTATGAACTATCGATCTTCCGGTATGTGCCTAAGAATGATGTGGACAGAAAACTGCTCACTGCAGTGGCGGATGTAGTCAGGCTGATCGGGCTGGAGGAAGGGAGGACTTATATCATCCGGACGAACAGTCGGTTTATTAAGATTCCTTATAAGGAGATCTATTATATCGAGCGGGATGGTAAGAATGCGGCGATCGTGGCGTCGGGCGGTGTATCCAGAGTGAGGAAGAGCCTGCAGCAGGTATATGAGGAATTGGATTCGGAGGAATTTATCTATATTGACAGGGGCTGTATCGTCAATGTGATACAGATCATGCAGATCAGGGAGGGGATGGCCGTCTTGCGGGACGGGATTTCGCTCCCGATCAGCCGTGCTCACCTGCAGGGCGTTAAGGAACAGATCAACAGATATTGGGGGATGCATATATGACGGGCGGATATGCGTATGGAATGGGCAGCGTGTTGGCCTTCTCGGAATATCTTACAGGGGTATTGCGTATTGTGGTGTGTCTTTTTCTGATAAGACGATTGTTGGTGACAGACAGTAAGTCTGCCATGGATAACAGGGCGCTTTCAGGCGAGCGGGCTGTCATTGCTAGGATCTTTGCGGCAGGTTTCCTTGGATCTGTCGCGATCACAGTTGTCCTGACGGCAATTTCTGTTCCTGACAGGAACTTTGGCCGCATGGCACTGGAGACGGTTTTGATCTCGGTCTGCGCTGTCGGATCGCAGAAGCAGGATGCCCGGATGAGCCTTTATATCGCCATTTTCTATGAGATTGGGGTTTCCTTCTGGCAGTTTCTTCTGGCAGCGGGTATGGGGGTCGTGTTTGGCAACGAGGCCTTTCTGAATGCGGGAACGGTGAACGGGCAGGCGGCGGTCTGGCTGCTTCATATTGGAATGGCCGGAGGTGCGGCGATCTGGTGCCTAAACCATGATAGACAAAGGTACGGGAAACAGGAGTGCGACGGGCCAAGGTACAGAAGTCAGGACGGGCAAGGGTACAGTGGACAGCGTCAGAGCAGACAAAAGGACACGCCGGAAGGCGTCGGAGCGGCGTATCGTCTTCTGTCCGGTTTCGTGGTGTTTGGTTTTGTGGCGGTGATCGCATTATCAGAGCAGCAGACGATAGACATTCCGGCGGACACTTTGATGATGTGGACGGTCCTTGCGGTGGTGTTGATGATGTCCGTGCTGGTCTTTCACAGCAACAGGCAGTATAAGATGGAAAAAGAGCTGGCACAGCTGAAGGCGGCGCAGGCGGAGCTGTTGGAGCGGGATTATACTGCGTTAAACCAGGCTTATGCAGTCAATGCGAAGCTTTTTCACGACTTTCATAATCATATCGGTGTCCTGCGCCAGATCTTGATGCATGGTAAGACAGAGGAGGCGGTATGCTATCTGGATACCCTGCAGGAGCCGGTACAGGGTATGGCAGATACAGTCTGGACAGGTGATGAGACGGCCGATTATCTGATCAACAGCAAGAGGGCAGCAGCAGCGGCACGGAATATCTCTTTCGATGTACAGGTGGAATTTCCCCGCAATACGAATATCCGCAGCGTCGATCTGTGCGCGATCCTGGGGAACCTGCTGGATAATGCGCTGGAGGCGGCAGGGCAGACAGAGGCGCCGGAACAGCGTTTTGTCAGACTGAGGGTCCGCCGCATCAACCAGATGCTCGTCATGAAAGTGGAAAACGGCTGCGCCGCTGCACCGGTGGCAGAGGGCGGAGGACTTCGGACAACGAAAACGGACGGCGGCCTTCACGGATGGGGGCTGAAAAGCGCCCGTACAGCGGCAGAGAAATATGACGGCATGGTGCAGACGGACTGTGAAGGGCATATTTTCCGGGCGGTGGTCACGTTATCCTATTTATAATGTCGGTTTTGTTAACTCTTGGTAACAGTGTGGCTTTTGGGTCCACTGTTACCGCTTTTTTTGCCTTTTTTTTCTTTTCGCGGTCAAAAAGCTGCCATTCACGGACATTTCCGTACCGCGGCACAGATTTTGCTATGATAATACCACAAAGCAAACATCGCAGAAGGAAATAAGGAGGAAACAAGTATGCGTCATATGATGATCCGTAGTATTTTGGCAATGATCTGGGCAGCAGGAGCTGTTATGAATGGGGTGAGGGGAAATATGCAGATGTGCCTCTTCTATCTGCTTCTGTGTGGCCTGTGTCTCGCCGCGGCATATTCCATATGGAAGAAACAGAAGCAACAGTAAGGGCACGAGTGTGGCAGGTATCTGCAGAAAGGCAATTTCCATGAGAACAATTTCTATTAAAAGTAAAAGTAACGTTACACCTGCTGATGCGTCTGGCCTTTTATCGATCCGGAATCTGAACGCATGGTATGACAGGGAGAAAAGGATACTGTCGGAATTATCCCTGGAGCTGCAGGAACATGAGGCGGTTGGATTGATCGGTCTCAACGGGGCAGGTAAGACTACTTTCATCAAGACGCTGTCAGGTCTCCATGAGAAGTTTCAGGCTAAGAGTATCCGCTGGCGGAACAGTCCGGTGACTTTCCGGGATGCCGGCTTTAAGAAGAGCCGTTATACTGTGTTTGCGGAGGATGACTCCTTCCAGTATTTTACCTTTCGGGAGTATCTGGCCTACGTGATGGCGGCTTACCAGGAGAAAAAGGGGTATGAAGCAGAAGCCGCAAGGCTGGTCGAAGGGTTCCGTTTTGCAGCATATACGGATACGCTGATCAGGGATCTGTCTACCGGCAATAAGAAGAAAGTTTTCCTGATCACGGCTTTTATCCTGCGTCCGGCATTGCTTCTTCTGGATGAACCGTTGAATGGCCTGGACTTCCAGAGCACGGAATTTCTCTATCAGCTGATACTGGGATACAGGGAGCATGGGGTTCTTTCTGAACTTTGGGTATAATCAATAAATAAGACAGGATTTACACCTGT
>CAMWLJ010000090.1 GCA_947175055.1 uncultured Lachnospiraceae bacterium
ATCTCGACAACTACATCCATTTCCTGCGCCGGCGCCTGCAAAATACCGGAAGCAGTCTGCAGATCAAGACCGTGCGTGGAATCGGCTATACATTACAATAACAGTTATCGCCCTGTCACAACTCATCCGACGCCCGTCAGGTAAATCACGCTTGATCCGACACCCGCCAGGTAGATCATTCGCCAATCCGAAACCTGCCGGAAGTAAGCAGAGCATTCATCTAAATGAAATCACCGTGTGTAGAGAGGAACTTATTTTACCATGTTTAAAAAAGTACATCTGCGGCTGACGCTGCTCTGCGCAGGGATCACCGCCGTCATCATGCTCATTATGTCCCTCTGCTATCTGTATGTGTCGGAAAAGGGACTATACCGCAACCAGTTTCAGGCTTTTAAGAACGATATCAATACCATCTCCACCAATCTGGAACAGCAGTCCATCATTTCCATGGAGTGGCTGGCCAAGATGGAGGCTCAGGGAAATTATCGTTTCTTTGTGCTGGATAACGGCGTCCCTTTTCTCTACAATCAATTAAGCGACCCGGAACAGACCGAAGAAAACAACATTCTACTTACGGAAAGCCGGAATGCTCTTAACAATCTTTCTTCCCAGGATGTCACTGTCACGGTGAGCGACGGAATAAACGGTATTCTCTCCCACAGCGAATATGAATTTATTTCTCCTTCCACGGATTCGAGATATTTCTGCAGTCTGATCCAGATGGGTACAGGCAGTTCCTTTCTGGAGATCGTGGTACTGTCTCCCCTGCAGCGTCTGGAACAGCAGATCAAAGAGCAGCGCATTCGTTTTCTGCTGATCGATATCGCCGCCGTTATCCTGCTGGGCATCTTCGCCTGGTTCTTCACCGGCATCTTGCTAAAACCCATCGCGGAAAACCAGCAGAAGCAGGCTATGTTCGTGGCTGCCGCTTCCCATGAGCTGCGCACACCCTTATCTGTCATCCTGTCGGCAGCGGAATGCTGCCGTGATGCAGCCCCGGAGCGGCAGGAAGGTTTTATCAGGACCATTTATCAGGAGGGATTGCGCGTCTCTTCTCTCGTCACGGACATGCTCACCCTCTCCCAGTCGGACAGCCACCGCTTTCCTGTCAGAAAAGAACCCACGGAGTTGGACACGTTACTGATGAATTCTTACGAAGCCTTTGAACCGCTGGCCCGGAAAAAATCCATTCGGCTGTCGGTGACGCTGCCCGACGGTGCGCTGCCGCTGTGCAATGTGGATCCTGAGCGCATCAGTCAGGTGATCGCCATCCTCCTGCACAATGCCATAAGCTACACGCCGGAGCAGGGCCGCGTCGAACTGTCCCTTGCACGGCATAAAGAGCGCTTCGCCGTCAGCGTACAGGATAACGGCATCGGCATCTCGGATGCAGACAAGAAAAGGATATTCGACCGTTTCTACCGGGTGGAAAAATCCAGGAACCGAAAAGATCATTTCGGGCTGGGACTGTCCATTGCCCATGAGATCGTCAAAGCACACGGCGGAAGCATTCAGGTCACAGATGCAGAAGGCGGCGGAAGTTGTTTTACAGTGGTATTTTAGCGATTGCTGCTCTTGCTCTTACATGCAAAAATCCGAGACATAAGCCTCGGATTTTTGTTTTCCAGACAAGATGTATATGCCACTGCCGAATATCCTATTGAAACGTGTATTACTTAGGCTGATTTCTGACATCATTGATATTCAGTGTACAGAATACCGGTGCGCTGTTGTTGGTATAATACCAGATCAGCCGGCCGTTATCTACAATTGGCTTACAGTCGGATATCGGACCGTCAAAACTGTAGATGCCGGAAACAGGTTCACCGGCTCCATTAAGCAGAACGCACTTTTGTGACGAAGAAGCCGTCACCGGTTTGTTATTTTCGATGGCTATTGTCGCTTCTGTCCACAACACCATCATCTCATCGCCGCTGATCTTTACCAGATGCGGCGTAGAAACGGATGCTGCCGGCGTTTTTTTCTGTTCACCCTTGGCGTCAGTATATTCAATATACTGATGGTCTGTGATCCAGTGGACCGTATTCCCCGCTGCCGAGAAATTATCCTTTCGCGTACTCGTCACATAAATATTGCGCACACCGCCTGTATTGTACGGTGTCGCCGTCTGATCCACAGAATTTCCGGCTATCAGATAGGCTGTATCGGATGCCTCAAAGCCGCCGATCGATACGCCTGTAGCAGGATTGCCAAAGTTCCCTCCTATTGCCAGCGCTGCGATCCTGGTAGAAGCTTTGCCTAAAATACCTGGCGTACCGATTTTTTCATTGTATTTTGCCAGTGCAACTGAACGCGGGTAGGCATCTCCATGATCGACTGCCAACAACTCAGAGCCATCTCTCAGGATAAACTGATTAAAGGAATGGCTTGAATATGTGGAGAAACTCAGCCACAGATACTGCTCCAATATTTCCATATTGGGTATATCCATACTGATGGCAACATTTGCCTGATGCTGCTTCCCGTCACTGCTTCTGTACATTTGGTGGCATGTACGGATATACAGCGTATTCTCGTATTCCACCATACGGAGGCTGCCGTTCTTGAACGGGGAAACAGTATTCCCGCCGAAGATGCCGACAGATCCTTTGCGCTCCCAGCTCTTATCATACTTTACGATCCTTATGACCTCTACAGTATTGTCCTCATTCGGGTTATCCTGTCCAAACACAAGGAAATAATAATCTTTGCCGGAATAAAATCCGCCAAATTTCGGAAGTTCCGCCTTGATCATTTTTTTATCAATAAACTTTTGATCCGGCGTATAGGATTCTATACAGACATTTTGCTGACCAATATGCTCAACGCGCATGAAAGTACCATCGTCATTTTTCTGCAGATAGGAATTGACAATGCAGCCTTCATAGGAGCCATAGTTCTGCCTGTTTATGTTCTTTGAGGATGAGGCAGACCCACTGTCCGGATCTTCCTCCGGCGCTTCTACACTCAACTTCTTCGTTACATTACCGGTGAAATCACTGCGGCCTTCTATTGTGACCGGAATCTTCTTGTTTTTCATTTCTCCATATTCGGTAATGATATAATCCGCATACTCCTGTAATGTTTTTTTGTTGTAGGTCAATGCAATGGTATTCGGTGCACCGTCTTTTCCTCTGATCAGCTTTACGGCCGCCTTTTTGATCTGCTGCGGCTCGATCTTAAACTTAATACTTGTTTTTCCATTACAGTTACTGCCGATTCCTGCTATTGTGATCGTGGCGGTTCCTGCGTGAATATTATTGGCATAGGTAACGGTATAGTCCTTGTTTAAGGCCAGTTTCTTATTACCCATTGTTTTAATTGTCACGGCAGGCTTCTGTTCCCTTCCGCTGAAAGTCTTGGGAGATATATCCGCTATCGTCACATGCTGCGGGATATTTTCTACAGCTTCCTTCTTATTGAGATCTACCTTTCCAATGTTAAAGGTATTTACGATCTTACCCTTGTACTTCCCCTTTCCGGTGATGATCATTACCGCAGTTCCGGCATTTACATTATTTTTGTACTGCACTTTGTAATCTTTATTATATCTGAGCTCTGTATCTCCTATTGTGAGTTTAACATCCCGTTTGATGGCTTTGCCGGTATATAACGTATCTCCGGTAATTTCCTGTTTGGCTGTATTAATATAGTTTTCTTTCGGAACATCATATACCGTAAGTTTCGAAGTAACTGATCCTGTATAGTCAGTGGTAGTCTCCTTGGGCTTTATCGTGATCTTTGCTTTCTTAGGATCCTGTGCATCGACATATTCCGCGAGAAACCACCCATTGTTTAATCTGACAGTTCCATCATATATAACAATTGCCACACCTTTATCCCCGGGAAGTTTACTTCCTGTCATGATCTTTAATTTCTTGACGCTTTTAGGAGTGATCGTAAAGGTCTTTGTCACACTTCCCATATATTTGCCCATTCCCGAAATGGTTACGGTAGCTTTGTCTTCACCGGCATGAACATTGTTTGCATATTGAAGCTTATAGTCCTTATTCTTTTTGAGCGTGACACGCCTCTTTCCGTTGAACGCCGTGACTTTTACGGACGGCTCATATGCCTTGCCATTATAGACTCTTGGTGCAATCTTGTTTGTTCTTGTATCTGTCAATGCAGCGCTCAAATCTATACGCACTTCTTCGGCTGCAGTTTCAGGCAGGTCATCCGCACTTTCAGCGGTCTCATTCTCCTGTACCCACTTGGCATACAAAACAGTATCCTGCGTGATCACATCTGTCTCAAAATCCCATAGATTTACACACTCCGGCTCCTGATACCAAGCTTCAAATATATAGTCTTCGGCTACCGGGATATCAGGTTGTGTAAGTATTTCGCCCTCGTTTATGGTTTCCGACGCGATCTGCTCCCCGATACCCTGCATATCATAGGTGACAATATAGGCGGTATCTGCTTCTATTGCTTCTTCCGTCGGTTCTACTGTTGCTTCTTCTGTCGGTTCTACTACCTCCTCCTTTTCACCGATCCACTTTGCATATAAAGTGATATCCGCCTCTACAACATCCGTTTCAAAATCCCATTTATTTTCCAACTCTTCTTCCTGATACCAGTCATCAAAGAAACTGCCCTCTTTGATCGGTTGCTCCGGCAGGATGATCTTATCATTTTCTGCTATAGATTGTGCGGGCACATCAGTTCCGCCATTGGATTCAAAGGTTACGGTATATCTCGTCGGAGTGTCTTCATCTGTGATCCCGGCTTCCGGTACAGTCGTCTCTTCTTCCTCTTTCGTATAAGCGAAGAACCTAACACGATACTTAAGATATGGCTTTTCATCTTTCGTGATCTCTACTTGAAAAGCATCTCCGTCTGCATATTCCGATATGTCAGATATATCCGGACGGAAACGAATACAGCCGCTCTGTCCGCAATCATCATTGTCGACAGCGAACGATCCGTCTGACTTTTCCTCAGAAAATATCCATTCTTTCCCATCGGCCTCCCTTGTAAGCGTTACACAAATGTCCGAAGCTTCCAATGTTTCACCAGTTGATACAGACCAGGGATATTCCCTGTCAAAATAATCAACAGGCATATTTTGAGCCGGCCATGCAACGCCAAATACCGTGTCGTCTTTATCGGAGCGATCTGCAGTATACATCGCGCTGTACATCCCATTACTGTCTTGGATCACACCAAAACCGATCTGTTCCATTGATGGCTGTAACAGCCGGCCACGCCGACTGTATTCGTCCTGATCCGCCATCCATGTCTCAATGATCGTGCCATTTAAAGTTTGTGACTGCTCATCGGTATAGGCAAGGTTGGAATTCGAGACTCCTTCACGGCCTTGTTCAAACAGTTCCCCGGACATCCCTTCCGGCCTGGACGGTTCCTGGCTCAATTCCTGATTGGCACTGCTTAAAAGAGCCGCTGCCTGGCTAATATGATTGTATTCGTCATTTAACTGCAGTTCATAAGACAGCCCTGCGATGAAACGGATCTGACGGACCATCGCCGCTGCTGATCGCAATGTGGTATCAGACAAAGCACCTGCTTGATAAGGTGCTGTTAAATCCGGTCTTTCCATGTAAGTGACAACGTCTGCTTTGCCGGCCTTTTCCCGGTCAAGAAATTCTATGATTTCTGAAGTGCTATGATACTCCACTTGAAGTGTTAAATCTGTATCGTTTTCTTCCGAGTCTGATCTGTCTTCTGAACTTTGGGTCTTGCTGCCTGCTGTTCCTTCCGTTGCCGGCTCTGTAGTTTCCTCAGCAGAATCTGTTGTCTCTTCCGAATCCGTGGTTTCTTCATCTGAATCTGCCGCCTCTTCCGAGTCTGTAGCTTCATCGTCCGAATCTGCTGCCTCTTCCGAGTCTGTAGTTTCTTCGTCTGAATCTGTTGTCTCTTTCTCTGTTTCAGTATCTGCCGCCGTATCCTCTACCTGGTCAGATTCTGTTGATTCCTGTTCTGAGACGGGCTCTTGCCCTGACTCCGGCTGTTTTGTAACGCCTTCCTGAGAAGCAGAAGTTTCCTCCTGTGTTTCTCCAACTGCCGTCTGTAATTCTGTGGGGCGTTCCGCTGCCAGCACAAGAGAATCGGCAGTCGTAAACATCATTGCCATAGACAATACCAGGCATAACAATCTTTTCTTCATAAAACCCTCCGTTTTTTAATATACTTCTTATCAATTTCATGAAAGCAAAAAAATCGGATATTCCAATACCATTTTATGGGAACATCCGATTTTATTTTACACCATTTCCATGAAATAGTGAATACATGATACAATGATTTTCTGCCATTTTATTGCACAATAGTATAAGCGGCCGTTATATCTTCTTTGTCTTTCCTGGAATGACATAACGACCGCTTCAATTTATTTCAATATTCAATTTTTCCTCTTTCCCGGCATCCTTTCATGCCAAACTCTTAGTATACTGGTTACCGTCTTGATTCCTTTCCCACATATGTTACCTAAACAATTCCTAACCTCAAATTTTGCTGTACAAGTATTTTGTCAACAGCTCGTTTCTTTTCATATTTGTTAGGTGTTCTGCTTCATCGTGGTCAAGTTTCTACATTTGCCAATGGAATCCTCTCCCTTCCGAAATATCTACTCCATTTGTCTGCTGTTATCCGAAACTTGCATTGGTCTCTTTACCAATGCCTCCAAAGCTTTCTACCATGTTATTTCTTTAAGCTTCTCTTCTTCCTTTGGCTTTCCTTTGATGTAGTTATATACTAACACATATTTTCATTCTTTTCAACCCTTTTTTCTATATTTTTGTGATATTTTTTAATAAGTTTATTTCTATCAGTTATTATTCAATAAACAAATTAATATTCTGACTATTTCGAGGCAGATATAAAGTCTATACTATCATTGTGTTCCTCTGTTGTACTGACATGTCTATGTATGTCCGGCGGCACACAGAGTGAACTTTCAATCTGTACGGCAAGAGCAGGCGGCAAGGGAATGTCCGTTCCACTATACAGCAAACTCCCCGGCATATCCCATATCAGATATAGGACAAGCCGGGGATGCCGGTTTTACTGCCATCTTCTATTCATGTCTAAGCGCCTCGATCGGGCTTAGCCTCGCCGCCTTTTTGGCCGGATAGATTCCAAAGAAAATACCCACTGCCGAGGAGAAGAGAGCCGCGAACAGTACCGTCGTGGCCTTCACTTCCGCCGGAAATCCCAACATACCGCAGATTCCTACGGCTCCTACGGAGCCGATGGCTATACCCACCAGACCGCCGATCAGGGTAATGATGCCGGCTTCCGCAAGAAACTGCAACAAGATAGAGTGCGTCCTGGCTCCTAACGCTTTGCGGATACCAATCTCTCTGGTCCGCTCCGTCACGGAAACCAGCATGATATTCATAACGCCGATACCGCCCACCAGCAGCGATATGGCCGCCACGAAGGAGATAAACACCGTGACGACACCCAGGATGCTGTCAAACTGTGACTGTACATCGGCAAAGCTCTGCATCATGATCTTATTCTCGCCACGCACATTATGCTTACTTTCCATCAATCTGATGGCATCCGCCGCCACCTGTGCGGAATATTCCGCCTTCTCGGCCACAATATAGAACTGACTGAAATCTTCTACCCAGAATGCGTACCCGGCACCCAACGTGGAAATCGGCATTTCTACCTGCAGGTTGCCGCCGCCATTTAACGCAGAGATCAGCGTCGCTTTGCTGTCCTCCCTGACTCCGACGATCGTCATCTCCTGAGTCACGTTATAGATCGTCAGATCAAAGCTCATCCCCACCACATTCGTTGTGCCAAACAGCATCCTGGCGCTGCTCTCGTTGATCACACACACCTTGTGGGCCGACAGATAATCGCTCTGACTGAAATATCTTCCCTTTGCCAGGGGTTCTGTAGCCGCGCAGTATTCCAGCGCTTCATTGCCGGCATACACGATCGCTTCAAAATTTCCTTTCTTCCCCTCAGCATTTGCCCACATGGAGTACTGCGGTGTAGCGCCTTTCACATGCTCCACTTTCTCCTGGACCAGCTCAAAATCCTCGTCCGTGAACACCACCTCGTTGCCTTCCACGACATCATTCGTATACAGCGCCACCTGTCCGCCTGCCATGCTCTCCAGCTCTTCATTGATCTCGCTGCGCATCCCGTTACCGATGGATATTATCAGGATAACAGAAGCGATACCGATAATGATGCCCAACATGGTGAGAATAGAGCGTCCCTTATTGCTCTTGATATTCATCAGGGCGATCTTGATATATTCCCATATTTGTGCCATTACTACAACCTGTACCTTTCTTTCCCGTGATGCTTTACTCCTCCATGCCCGGATTCTGAGGGAGTACCGTCACCGGCGTCCCCTCTTCCAATTCCTGTCCGGTAGTCATGATCACCGCCTCACCTGCCGTCAATCCTTCCTGTATCTCAATATCGGTATCCGAAGAAATACCTGTGATGACACGCTTCTTCTTCACAACGCCATCCTCAGCCACAAACACAAAATCACCTTCTCTGTCCGCATTGACCACCTCCACCGGCACGGTCACAACGCCTTTTGCCGTAGCCATATGGACTTCCACTTTCGCTTCCACCCCAAGGAATATAGACTGGTCCGGGTTCTCGATCCCCACCTCGGCTCCTACCACTGCCGCGCCGCTGGCGTTGGTGGTGGCCATCCGGTTGATCTTGGTCACCTTGCCCTCATACTCCTTCCCGGCAATGGTGATCTTCGCACTCTGGCCGACTGCAATCTTATCCAGATCATATTTGGATACGGTTATCTCCACTTTGACCTTCTCCGTACTTTCCACGGTCAACAGTTTCTGTCCCTCTTGCGGCGTTGCACCTTCCACGATCTCCACTTCCGTGACAACACCGTTAAAATCTGCCATCATGCCGCTTTCCACTTCCGCGATGGCCGTCAGAGTATCCTGGTTGTTCATTTTCTCCATTGCAGTATTTGCCTCAAGCTGGCTTCTGCTGCCACTGTCCATGGACCCACCTTCGGATGCGCTTTTCTGAGATTTCATCTCGGAACGGTATTCCTTATAAGCGGCGATCTTCTCCTGGTAAATGTCAATCTCCTTCTGCCATGCCGCCACCTCTTTGTTGTTCTGCTGCTCATAGCTGTTGTACTGGACCAATTTCTGCAGATTCAGATATTCCTCCGAATCCGGCTGATCCGCCCAGTCCAGCAGAGAGATCTGCAAAAGCGTCCCCTCATGGGCAAGCGCCGTCTTCTTGTCATTGATCTTCTGCTCCAATTCCTTCACATAATTCTCGCTGTCCGAGATCTGTTGTTCCAGGACTCCCAGATTCACATTCGCTTCCCCAAGTTCTGCTATGTATTTATTGTTCTTGTAAATGGAGCTTGCGTATCCGCCCTCATTGGCCTGCAGCTTTAACTGTGCCATCTGCCTCGCTTCCTCAAGGGCATCCGCATCAAACTGCAACAAAGATTGTCCCTTCTTCACGCTGTCTCCCGCCGCTGCATCCACAGTCCCCACCTTCACGGCTACGGGTGCGAAATAGGTCTTCGTCTCCTCGCTCTTGACCGTGCCGCTGGTGCTCAGATTCTGCTCCAGATCCTGCACGGCAGCTGTTACGGTGCTGACCATCAATCCCATACTCTGCGCCGCCAGAGAATTCCTGATGAAGAAAAGCACGATCACAAGCGCCACACCACCAAGGACGCTGCGCCGTATGATCTTCTTTTTCCGCGCTTTGCCCATGGGCTTCTTCGGCATCTTCTGTTTCTTCTTCCTGCCTTTCCCACTTGTCTCGTCTTGTACTTCCCCGGCCAGGCTGTCTGTTGTTTTTGTCATGAAGGCCTCTTCCTTATCTCTTGTCGTTGTACTGCTTGTAGCAATACCATTATCCGCCATCTTCTTTTCCGCCTTACTCATTATCCTGCTTCCTCCATTTATATTACTTAGTCTCCCAAAGTCCCTTTATCCCTGATCATATGAGATTCCGGGAGACGATTCACACATCTTCCTGATAGAAATCTTCCACGATCTTACCGTCCATGATCTTCACCACCCGTTTGGCCTGCGCGGCGATATCATTGTCGTGGGTGATCAAAATGACTGTCCGCCCTTCTTCATGTAAGCCTTTGAGAATATCCATGATCTCTCTGGTAGAATTAGAATCCAGATTGCCGGTAGGCTCATCGGCCAGTATGATCGGCGGCGCCTGTGCTATGGCTCTGGCGATCGCCACCCTCTGCTGCTGTCCGCCAGACATCTCTGAAGGCTTGTGTTCCTTGCGGTTGCCAAGCCCCACCTTATCCAGTGCCTTATCGGAAAGCTGCAGCCGTTCTCTCTTGCCTACGCCCCGATAGATCAACGGCAGCTCTACATTCTCTAATGCCGTCAGACTGGGAATCAGATTAAATCCCTGGAAAACAAACCCGATCTCCTGATTCCTGATGTCGGAAAGCTCATCGTCCGACATACTGGCCACATCATGTCCATGCAGATAATACTCTCCGCTGGTCGGTACATCCAGACATCCTAACATATTCATCAGCGTGGACTTCCCCGATCCGGAGTGGCCAATGATCGCCACGAACTCCCTCTCATAAATCGTCAGGCTCACATGATCGAGCGCCCTCACTTCATTCTCGCCGGGATTGTATGTCTTGCAGATATCCCTGATCTCCACCAATGCATTCATTGCACCCATCTCTATCCCCATACCCCTTTCACTCCCTGTTAATTTCTGTTATCTGTAACGAACCTGTCCTTTCATTTTCTTCAAAAATATATTGTACCATTTCATTAAAAATAACTTTCAATCAATAAAATAGCATTGATTTCTTAAAACGCTCCTAGAAAAACCTTAAATTAATCTTAAAAAGATAAAGCTCATTGCTTTATGTCATACAGGAAATGCGATAAAATCTCCTATATGACAAAAAAATCTGCATCATGAACGTACTCCGTCCAAGATGCAGATCTGTTATACAAAATGCTATCATTTCTTATGTCTACTGCGTAACATTCTTCACGTTGTCCGTCACCTTCCGGCCCGCCGAAACATGCGCATGCTTTAAGATCGGACTTAAAGGCTTATAGATGACCAGCGTGACC
>CAMWLJ010000091.1 GCA_947175055.1 uncultured Lachnospiraceae bacterium
CCCGGTCCTCTCCCCTCCCCCCCCCATCCACCGCCGCCACGCCCCCCACCCCCCGCGCGCCCCCGGGGCGAGCGCCCGCCAGGCGCGCGGGATAAGGGAAAGCCACAGAAAGTACAGAAAATGGACGCAAAAAAGCAGCACGCTGTTTTTGTGAGGTGCCGCTTCTGCAATCAGAACTGTTTTAAAATGTCGTAATGGCCCACGTCCACCAGGATAATCATTTTGTCGCCTTCATAATACCAGATAATGCGGATGTCCATGTTGACGCTGCACTCGAACAGGTTTGTGGTGCCTTAAATCCGCTTGGTGCCCAGCGATGGGGGAAGGATAGACAGCAACCGGCATAAGGCAGATGGACCCTTGCTTTGGGGCATTATATCCGCTTTCTCAGGATATGCAAGGGGATAAAAAATTTCCAACTGTGCGGTTGAATGCTCCATCCCTTATTAAGAATGAGGTGAAGGGATGACTTGGGTGCAATGCCTGCCGCTACGGGAAACCATGTATTCAAAAGGACAGCTTTAGTGATCAGGTGTCTAAAATGAAAGAGGCTGATTTACTTGTTTTTGCATCCCCATTATATTTTTGGACGGTATCTGCAAGAATCAAAGCATTTATTGAAAGATTTTATTGCGTTGCGGAAGAAGATGAAAATCCGTCTTTTGGAAGATATGAAAAGTATCCGGTTTGTTAGAGCTGCTTATTTCCAATCCAAATCGTGTTGTAGGTTCGAGCCCTGCTCGGGGAGGTGGAAAAATTCGTAAACATCAGTATTTATGCGGGCTGCCGGATTTTTTAAATCACTTAAGTGTCAAACACTGGATTTTATAAGTATATGATATTGCAGACTATGTCGGCAACTTAACGTATTTCTATGTGATTTTTGTGAAAAGTAATAGAAAGCAGATAACTTTGATAGAAAGAAGATGCAGAAGGGAGTTGCTGCAGAAAAAGGCCTTGCGGCAGGAATCAAACATAGCTATAATATTTATACTTGAAAGGAGCAGGGTATGCAGGCGGAAGAAGTGATTAAAAGAATAGCGGAACTGTGTCGAAAATATTCAGCTAATCAGGTAATTTTGTTTGGGTCCCGTGCGAAGGGAACGGCACTGGAAAGAAGCGATATTGATATTGCGGTTTCCGGTGTGGTTCAATTTTCAGCGCTGCAGGAGGAAATTGGGAATCTGCCTACACTTTTCAGCGTGGATATTGTCAATCTGGATACCTGTACGAATCCATTGCTGCAGGAGGATATCAGAAAATATGGAAAGAAAATTTATGAGAAGATTTCAGTCCTATAAGAATTCTCTGGAGTCTCTTTCTGAAGCCAGGGATAGAGATATGAGCGATTCTTTTGTGCTCAGCGGTACAAGCGCAAAGTTCAGTATTACTTTTGACCTTGCGTGGAAGACTATGAAAGATATTTTGATTGAATACTATGCAATTACGGACTTTGTGGCCGGTTCTCCGCGAGAAGTCCTGAAAAAAGCATTCCAGGTCGGAATGATTACAGGAGACGTGTGGATGCAGATGCTGGAAGTGCGTAACCGTCTGACACATGACTATGACGGTGAAATCGTAAAAGAGCATTGCCGGACGATCATAGATGTCTATATTGGAAAGCTGGAGGAATTTCAGCTTTGGGTGGAAGTGATTACCACAGCAACGGAATAACAGGCGTTCCCTTTATTGTTGCATCTATATCCATAGTTGCTCTGATATCAAGACTGATCATTTAAAGTTCTGCATTACAAACTGTGCCGATATATGGTTTTCTTTTGCAGGATTTTAATAATTATCTTCTGCTGCATTGTATTCTTCATAAAAGCATCTCTAGTGTGCTGTACCGTTGATATTTATTCAAATAATCATCGCTATTTTCCATATGATATATAAAGGAAAGAGAGGGGCGGCAAGCCCCTTTTCTTCATCATATAGGAATTTCTTCCCGGACACTGAATTTAGCCATGAGGAATTGGGTTAAGAACACGTTAAACCCGGGCGTTAAGACAAAATGCAGTAGCTTTTTTCTCGAAAGTCTGTTACAATAAAAAAAGTATATCTAAATTCTTTGTGTAAGAGGATCACCGATAGTTCTATTGATTCATTTTTACGTAAGTCTGAAGGTATAATTTCCAAATTTATGATAAAGAG
The DNA here is from genome assembly GCA_947175055.1 of uncultured Lachnospiraceae bacterium. Taxonomy (GTDB): domain Bacteria; phylum Bacillota; class Clostridia; order Lachnospirales; family Lachnospiraceae; genus UBA3282. The sequence goes on from CAMWLJ010000091.1 coordinate 2,155, forward strand.
ATATTGCGGGTTAAGTTGCGATACGCGGGAGTGTGAACATGGCTAATTTAGATTCCAACACGATGCAGCATGAATTACATTTTCCCATGATGGAAAATGACGAGTATCAGAAAGCGCAGAACCAGGAGATCAAACTCGGTAAGGAAGAGGGGTTGGATGTTTCGCTATATGCCAATCCACAGTTTAACTGGCTGCAGATGGAGCAGATCCGCATGGGGCTTAAGGATAAAGTGGATGCTTCCATATATGCGGATCCGGCGAATAATTATGAGACGATGCGGCAGATCAGGATCTCGCTCTATGCAGGCATTGATCTGATCCCTTACCTCAAGAGAGGATTTACGGATGATGACCTGGAGGAAATCCGGATGGCGGTCATGAATCGGCTGCCGATCGACAAATGGCTGCAGGATAATATGTGTGCGCCACAGATCCATCAGATCAGGGTTGGATTATGTGAGGATCTGGATGTGTCGGCTTATGCTGATATCCAGTATAACTGGATGCAGATGCAAGAGATTCGTCTGGGGCTGGAGAAGAAGGTGGATGTTTCCATTTATGCCAAGAACCTGTTTAATCATGCACAGATGAGAGAGATTCGTTTGGGATTGGAAGCAGGTCTTGATGTATCGGATTACTGCAGCCTGATCTATTCGGCGACAGACATGAAAGAAAAAAGACAGGCTGTTGTCAACAGAAAGCGGTTAGGTAGTGACAGTAAGGAGCAGGACGAGAACAGGAACAGCAGGACAGGTAAGACATCGCTGAGAGATCCTTACAGCAAGAAAGAATTCTCTATTTTTATAGAAGAAAACGGTAATAAGGCATATGCGCATATTCCGTGGGTGCCAGGCAATGTGGTCACTAAGGAAGATATCTATCATGACCTAGAGAGGCGTGGTATTGTGTTCGGTATCAGGCAGGAAGCCATCGACGATCTGATCGACCGCAAGAGGATGAATGAAAAGGTTCTGATCGCGGAAGGCATTCCGGCACATAAGGGGAAGGACGGCTGGTTTGAATGGTTTGTAAGGCTGGATCTTCCGCGTATTCCGGCACCACTGCCGGATGGCGGTGTTGACTATGTCAATATAGAAGCTTTTGAGATGGTGGACGAAGGAGAGCGGATCGCACTCTATCATCAGGCGGAAGAGGGCACTACCGGAACGAATATCTACGGAGAATCGATCCATGCCGAGGGCGGAGTGGAGCTGAAACCGTTGCGGGGCGTAGGATTTACATTAGAGCCGGATGGAGTCACCTATACTTCCAAGATGAACGGCAAGTTTGAATTTGTGGGTGGACGGATCAATATTTCTAACATGTTGATCGTTCGGGAAGATGTGACTGCCGTTACCGGTAAGTTGGAAGTGGACGGATCTGTATACGTGATCGGCAGTATTTATTCGGGCGGCTATATCAAGGCTACAGGAGACATCATCATCGAGCACAATGTAGAGACCGGAAGGTTGATCGCGGGTGGCAACGTTATGATCAAGAAGGGAAGCTGTTCTAAGAATGACTGCTTTATCGATGCCGGCGGCGAAGTGTCCGGTAGTTTCTTTGAGGCAGCCAATATCAATGCAGGCGGCAATGTGAAAGCCAACTATATTATGAACAGCAACATCAATACGAAAGGCAGAGTCATCGTATCGGGTAGCAAAGGGGTTCTGCTGGGTGGCACGACCAGTGCTGTAAAGGGTGTGGATACCTTTAACCTCGGTAACCGACTGCATATCAAGACGGTTCTGGATATCGGGCGAAACGGCATCTATGAAAAAGAGCAGGAAGAGTACGAGGAGAAGAGGGAACAGCTGCTGAACGATCTGCAGTCTCTGGAGCAGGAGCGCAGCAAGATGGTAGTGATGTCTGCAGCTGGCGTGGATGTGTCGGAAGAATTGCGTCGCAGGATATATGGGGCGATCGATGTGAAGATGCAGGAACTGGCGGAGATGGATGGCGAGGCGTCCAAGCTGGTCAATCAGACGGAGCAGACTACGAAAGAACCTGTCTGTGTCAGAGGAAGAGCGCATGAGGGCAGCCTGATCACCATTAACGGCATTAAGTACACGCTGAAGGGTGAAGTGCGCAGGGTCGTATTCAAACTTCGGGGTAAACAGGTTGTAATGGTAGCTCTGTAACGGTTTGGCGATAATCATTTATCCAAGAAAATGAAGAAAGAATGGTAGAAGCATGAAACGCGATACAATTTTAATCTTTGAAGACAATTCGATCGATCGGGCGATTCTGGTTGAGCTGTTTCGGTCGGAATATAAGATTTTGGAAGCCGAGAATGGTAAGGAAGGGTTGGATCTTTTAAAGAACAATCTGCCCTCGATCGCCATTGTCCTGCTTGACAATATCATGCCGGTGATGGATGGATTTGCGGTGCTGGAATATTTGAAGGAGAAGAATATCCTCACCAAGATACCTTTTATCATGATCACGGGAGAAAGTTCTGCTGAGATGGAGAGAAAGGGCTATGAGTATGGAATCATAAGCTATGTTAAGAAGCCATATCAGCCGGAAGTCGTAAAGCAGGTAGTCCAGAATGCAATCGGATGGTTTAAGTACAAGATGCAGCTGGAACTGATGGTCAAGAAGCAGAATATCAATATGCAGAAGCAGAACAGCGTTCTGCGTCAGCAGACGAAGAAGCTGAACCATGTGAATGAGATCCTGATCGATTCATTGAGCAACATCGTAGAATTCAGGAATATGGAGTCTAAGCAGCATATCAAGAGGATCAGGGAGTATTCTCTCTGTCTGGGGAAAAGCGTGATGAAGCTTTATCCGGAATATGAGTTGACGCCGGAGAAGCTGATCCAGATCGGCTGGGCGTCTTCCCTGCATGATATTGGGAAGATCGCGATACCGGACAGCATTATCCTGAAACCGGCCAAGCTGACGAAGGACGAGTTCGAGCTGATCAAGTCCCATACTACCAAAGGTGCCGAGATCATTCAGCACAGAGTGCGATTGAATGACAGGGCGATCTTTGATTATGCCTATGATATTGCCAGACACCATCATGAGAAGTATGACGGCAATGGGTATCCCGATGGGCTTAAGGGTGACGAGATCAGTATAGCGGCACAGATCGTTTCTCTGGTGGATGTATACGATGCTCTGACATCGAAACGGGTGTACAAGATTGCCTATGAATCAGACAAGGCATACCAAATGATCCTAAATGGGCACAGCGGTGTGTTCTCGCCCAAGCTGCTGAAGGCATTCACGGAAGTGAAGCCCAGGTTTGAGAGCCTGTTGGATATGTACCGGGATGAGGAATGATAACTTCAGTGCGGATCGTGGATGTATGACGTTGGGGGCTAAAGATGCCATACATCCACGATTCTGGCATCATGATAGTAGTCTTGCACATGCAAAATACTCCGGCAGGTGGAAATCAGGTTCCGGAGCCTGTATGGGAGCGAAGCTGGCGAAATGAGTCTGGCCTTCGCTCTCTTTAATTTTGTAGAAATTGCAGGTAAAGTGGCTGCCGTCTTCCAGTGAGATATTAGGATAGATGGCTTCTATCAGTGTCAGCGGCAGGGTCAGCCGGATACTCCAGCTGTCTTGTAGGATGTTTGCCTGACAGAGAAGTCCTTGCCGATGTTCTACTGAGAAGGGGGTGCGATTCTTTCGGCTTCTACCATAGCAGGCCAGCATCGCGCCGTTGGCGTTCATCTCGAAATTCAGATAGCAGGGGTTTTCTTCCTCCGGGGCAAAACAGAAGAAGGCTTCCATAGCAGAATCCAGATAGACGGGGTCACCGTCGTGCAGATATGTGCGGCAGGGATTGGGCTCCTGGCACGTCATCTCCAGTATAAAGCCGGTATTCGGCAGATAGCCTAATCGCCCGCAGGTCGTGGGACGATAATCACCACCCCAGTTAAACTGGTCTACGGAAAAAGTATGGCAGCGAGAAAGGTCATCTAAAGTAGATATGATGTATACGTCATAGGTAGTGGTGGTCATGTGAGATCCTCCTGAAGAATTTTGTGTATTAGAGCTGGTCTGTCTGGCAGACCAGCTTACGATAAGATTGTAGCAAAATGCCTAAAAAAACACAAGAAAGAAGAGAAAAACCGTCTTTATTGATAAAAAAAAGTGCCTATCGTGCTATTGCCGGGGACGGAAAAGCTGTATATACTTAAGACAGAACAAGGATACAAAGGGTAGTCTGACGGGGCCGGGCGGCGCAGCAGTGTGATATAGGCTGACCGGTCCGGCGCCTGGAAGATGGCAATCATGAAAGAGGAGGAAGAAGTGGGTATGAAGAAACCAGTGCTTATTATCATGGCAGCCGGAATGGGGAGTCGTTACGGAGGATTGAAACAGATCGATCCGGTGGATCAGGATGGACATATCATTATGGATTTTTCCATTTATGATGCGGTGAAGGCCGGATTTGAGAAGGTTATTTTTATCATCAAGAAAGAGAATGAGCAGGATTTCAGGGAGACCATCGGCGATAGGATGGCGCAGCGGATCGAAGTAGAGTATGTATTCCAGGATATTGCCAACCTGCCGGATGGTTTTGCAGTGCCGGAAGGCAGAGCGAAGCCCTGGGGGACAGCCCACGCAGTTCTGTCATGTCTTTCGGTTGTGGACGGTCCGTTTGCGGTCATCAATGCGGATGATTACTATGGTCAGCAGGCGTTTAAGATGATCTACGATTATCTGGCGACTCATGAAGATACGGACAAATATCAATATACTATGGTGGGATATCTGCTGGAGAATACACTGACAGAGAACGGTCATGTGGCGCGCGGTGTCTGCGAGACGAATGCCGAAGGAAAATTGACCGAGATCACGGAGCGGGTACGCATTGAGAAGCGGGAGGATGGCCCCGCTTATACAGAGGATGACGGAGCAACGTGGACACCGCTGGCAGGAGATACGGTGGTATCCATGAACATGTGGGGATTTACCAACAGCATGCTTCCGGAGATCCGGGACAGATTTGCAGCTTTCCTGTCAGAGAATCTGCAGAAGAATCCGCTGAAATGCGAATATTTCCTGCCTTTTGTGGTGGATGAACTGATCAGAGAAGGCAAGGCGGAGGTTACCGTACTTAAATCAAGAGACCGTTGGTACGGCGTAACTTACAGAGAAGATAAGCCGGTGGTAGTCAATGCGATCCAGTCCCTGAAGGACCAGGGCTTGTATCCGCAGAAGCTGTGGGAGTAGTGCTTTCGGCAGGTAGTCAACCGGGCTGATCGGACAACGCCTTGATAGAGGATGCATACTCAGAGGGTGTCATGCCGGTGATTCGCTTAAACTGTCTGGAGAAATAATGGATGGAGGAGAAGCCGAGGGCATCGGCGATCTGGGTAAAATTATAATGGTTTTCCCGGATCATCTGTTTGGCCAGATCCACCTTCATTCTGGAGAAATATTCAATGGCACCGTAGCCGCTTCTGGTACGGAACAGTTTCTGGAGCTGGGAGCGGCCAACGGAATTACTCTTGCAGAGCTGCTCGATAGTCAGTGTCTCGCAGATATGGGATTCCATGTACTCTTGTATCTGTGAGAAGAGCTCTCCGTCAGCTTTCTGCTTGATAGATTTCACGATGGTCGGGTTGATGGGCTGGTCAGGTCTTACCATGTAGCGCCGGACCAGTTGAATGAGCAGCTGTTCCAGATAGAGACGGATCAGCTGCTCTCCGGCGAAGCGAGGACTTTCGGAAGGTATGAGCTCTTCCTGATAGGGATCGTCCATGCGCCCGGCGAAGACATATTTTGCTTCCTGGATGATCTGGGCCAGAAGGAGTCGTTCCGGTTCACTGATCTGTAGAACCTTTTCTTCAAAAAAAGTCATGACGGGAGAAGCGCAGGAGAAAGACATGACGACCAGATTGGGTGCGATCAGCCCGTTGGAATTGACGTCATGAAATTCATTGGGTTTGTGGAAGATGATATCCCCCTTTTTCAGGACATGGAATTTCTCGCCGGCCAGCACATTTACCTCACCCTTGTCAACACATAGAAATTCCCAGAAATCATGGGACTCCCCCGGGAAAGAAAAATCACACATATATTCAAAATAATGAATGGAATAGATTTCATGGATACTCAGGGTGTCCTGCAGATAAACGCTTTTGTAACTCATGCTTCCGGCTCCTTTCACAGAAGAGAGGACTGATTGTGCAAAAATGGCGTCCTATTTGAAACCATTATATTACAAAAGTGCAAAGATGGCAAAGGTAAAAATAGTTTATTTGTCCTTCTCTTTGTCTAAAACACAGAGACATAAAAAATACGAAAAGAAAAATTGTTCAATAATACCAAAGATATGATTCGAAGGGTGTGTTGAAAATTACCTGTAGAGAAGTGTGGAAGGATAAAAATTGTATAAATTACACAAAAACAATCCAATAGTGCAAAAAGCGAAATAGATAAGATAAAGACATTTCGATAAAGGCTCTTTATAATGATAACAACAAATGGCGCAGGTCTACGGGACAAGGAGCCTGTATCCTGTAAATTTTGAACTAATTTAGGAGGTAAGAAGTATGAAAAAGAAAATGTTAAGCGCACTTCTGTGTGTAGCCATGATCGCAGCAACATTGACAGGCTGCGGCGGTGGCGATTCAACACCGGCATCGGACGGCACGGCAGCTCCTGCAGAAGAAGCACCGGCTGAGGAAGCTCCCGCAGAAGAAGAGGCACCGGCTGAAGAAGCTGCAGCAGAAGAGACACCGGCGGCTTCCGACGGTACACTGGTTTACTGGTCCATGTGGGACGCAGCTGAGCCGCAGGCACAGGCGATCAAGCAGTCTATCGAGGCATTTACTGCTGAGACCGGTATTGCTGTAGATGTACAGTTTAAGGGACGTACCGGTATCCGTGAAGGTTTACAGCCGGCACTGGATGCAGGAACCAATATCGATCTGTTCGACGAGGATATCGATCGCGTGAACACGACATGGGGCAGCTATCTTCTGGAACTGGAAGATCTGGCTAAGGCAAATGATTACGAGTCTACTGCAAATGCAGGTCTGATGGCAGCATGCCGTGAGGTTGCAGGCGGTACATTGAAATCCATTCCTTATCAGCCCAACGTATTCGCTTATTTCTACAACGTAGCGATCTTTGAGGAAGCAGGCGTGACAGCAGTTCCTACAACATGGGATGAGTTCCTGGATGTATGCCAGAAGATCAAAGACGCAGGTTATACCCCGATCACCAATGACAATGCTTACATCAGCAGCATGTTCGGATATCATATGAGCCGTTTGATCGGTGAGCCGGCTACAGAAGAAGTTGTTAAGAACGGTGACTGGGACAACGAAGCAGTGCTGAAGACAGCACAGGCATATGAAGAGCTGGCAAGCAAGGGCTACTTCTCCGAGACTATCGAGAGTAACCAGTGGCCGGCAGGACAGAACACAGAGCTGGCTATGGGTACAGCGGCTATGTACCTGAATGGTTCTTGGCTTCCGAACGAAGTTAAGGATATCGCAGGTGAAGACTTCCAGTGGGGCTGCTTCAGCTACCCTGCAGTAGAAGGCGGAGTAGACGGAACAGAAGCTTCCAACTACGGCGCACAGGTATTCGCGATCAATGCGAAATCCACCATGCCTGAGCAGGCATTCCAGCTGATCACTTATCTGACCAAGGGTGAGGCGGACGCACTTCTTTCCGAGATGTCCGTTGGTATCCCGGCAGATTCCAACAATGCAGAGTGGCCGGCACTTTTGACCAATGTGAAGCCTGTTATGGATAGCCTGTCAACACGTTATCCTTGGGGCGCAGGTGCAGAGGCTAATGCAGATATGACTCCGATCATCATCGAGAACTTCACGAAGCTTTGTGGCGGTTCTCTGGATGCACAGGGATTCGTAGATGCACTGAAGGCAGCAGGTAACTAAGCAGATTCATAAGACCTATCAACAAAATAGACAGAATTGCACGGATAGGCATGAGATGAGTAGGGCGGCATCGTGTTTGACGGTGCCGCCTTCTTTCATCATATAGGAAATTTTTATGAATTTCCCATATGACAAGAAATATAGATCAATTTGTAAAAAGTATTGACTTGTTCGCTTTTTCAATGAGAGGGGGTTACTGGATTGAAAAAGAATAAGACCATGATCGTAGTATTTGTTACACCTGCGGTCCTTATGTTCTCTATTATCTTCCTTTATCCGATCATTAGAACCATTCTCATGAGTTTCTTTAAGATCGAAGGCGTGACGGACGCAGTATCCAAATGGCAGTTTTCAGGACTGGCCAATTACATAAAACTGTTTAACACGGAGCTTTTCCGGATATCTATGTGGAATATCTTCCGTATCTGGCTGATCGGCGGGTTGATCGTGATGGGGTTGGCGATCCTCTTTGCAGCGATCCTGACAAGCGGTATTCGCTTTAAGAATGTATTTCGGGCGATCATTTATATGCCCAACGTTGTGAGCGCGGTGGCACTGGCGACTATGTGGCTTCAGTATGTATTCAGCCCGAAGTTCGGTCTCTTTAAGGCCATCGGAGAATTCTTGCATTGGGAGTGGTTGGCGAAGTTCCAGTGGTTGGATCCTTCCCATCTGTTTACAGCACTCCTTGTTGCGTATTGCTTCGGTATGGTGGGATACCACATGCTGATCTTTGCCAGCGGTATCGAGCGGATCGGGACGGAGTACTATGAGGCGGCGACTTTGGACGGTGCAAACAGGATCCAACAATTCCGCTATATCAC
>CAMWLJ010000092.1 GCA_947175055.1 uncultured Lachnospiraceae bacterium
GCTACACCACAACGCTGACGGTTTCTCTGCTGATCGGGGGAATTACCCTTCTTTCGCTGGGAATCATCGGGGAATATATCGGTAAGATCTATATGGAGACGAAGCACAGACCCAGATATATCGTGGATACGTTTGTATGGAAAGATACCGAGGCTCTGGCAGATGATGCCGTGAAGCAGGAGAAACGAGAAACATCACAATGATGTGCTGTTCAACAAACTGAAGCGTCGTAAATTCTAGTTTCGCGAGCAACGAGCCGAGTGGCTGCTTGTAGTGGGGGCTTTGATTGACCGCAGAGCAGAATCTGAAATTCCGCTTGTGTTCTCGGCGTGAGGCGATTCAAAGTGGAGAGGAAAACGAAGAATGGATAACATTGATATACATGCGGATGACTATGCGCTGACACCGAACACATCCAGAGATATGCTTGCCTGCATGGAGAAGGGGCTGTTGGACAGTATCAGTATCGTGCCGAATATGTCATGCTTTGAGGCATGTATGGAATTGCTGTATCAGAAGATTCCGGAATTGCCCTTTCTGCCCAAAATGTCTGTCCACCTGGACTTTGTAGAAGGGCGGTGTCTTGCAGGCAAAGAGAAAGCGCCGGTTCTTGTCGGCCGGGAAGAGGCAGTCATGGGATTGTCCTGGGGAAAGCTATTTCTTCTGTCCTATATGCCATGGAAGAAAAGAACTGTGAAAACACAGCTTAAGCTGGAGATCAGGGCGCAGATTAAGGCGGTGAATACGGTCATAGACCGTGCCGTTGAGACGGCAAAGGAAGCAGGGATTCCCTGCAGGCAAAGAGGGATGCGGATTGATTCTCACCAACATGCTCATATGATCCCTGTCGTGTGGGAAGCCTTGACTGAAGTGATCGAGGAGGAAGGGTATGCGGTGGAATATATCCGGAATTCGAGAGAGATTCTGGGAGCATTCGTTAGAAGGACTGATCTGTGGAAGACATACAGAGCGGTCAATTTTGTAAAGAACAGGCTGCTGGCGCTGTATTCACATAAGGTAGAACACTATACAAGGGTTCATGACAGAAAGCAGATGTATCTGTGGGGGCTGATCATGAGCGGCCATATGGACTATGACAGGATCAAGACGCTGTATCCTGCCATAGCAGCGAAAGCCGGGAAAGACGGCCGGACGCTGGAGATCTTGTTCCATCCCGGTCTTACTTTACCTGAGGAAGTAACGGAAGAGATCGGAAGAAGCGCTGCTGAGGATTTCTATCTGCGGCCGGATCGTCATGTTGAGATGGAAGCTTTGGATAGGGTCAGAGAACTTCAAGTACGGAATGCTAGAAGCGTCTGAATTCATCGATTTCTTTCCAGATAATACTTGTAAAGTAGGCGGCGCCTTCTTCATTCAGATGATCGGAATCAGAGAAATACTGCAGACTTCCCCGAAACCTGCTGTCGCAGGAATAGTCATAGTAACTCGTACCGGTCTCGGAGGCTATTGCCGTCACCGTTTCATTAAATTCCCGCAGGAAATCTTCCGAGATAAGATTCATATAATATTCGGAAAACGGTGTCGTGATCAGGACCGGTGTGATATCGTGGCCATAGCAGTATGCGATGATATCATACAATTCTTCGATGCGCTCCGGCAGAAAATATTCTTCTTTGTTATCAAAATGTCTGCTGTAACGTTCTTGGGCTCTTCTTGTGAACTCTTCCATATCTATGCCGTCGTTTGACGCGTGAGCGATCAGCGCCGGATTGATATTGGGAAACAGCTTCAAGATATCTTCTCCGGCAGACAGGACGGGAAGTCTGTTGGCAATGAGATCAATATATGGATCATAATTCGGTATGTTCTCCGGGGATAAGAAGTGATAATAGCGCAGGCTCATGGCCTCCGCTTCCGCGGCGTTGACCACTTCGTTGTTAAAGGAGAAGTAGGAGACGGGAATCAAAAGCACGCTGTTGGTCTCCATATATTGTCCCTTTTCCTGGAGGATAGCATAGTCATAATCGAAGCTTTGACTGGGGTTGGCAAAATTGAAGCAGATCAATCCTTTCTTGTCCATGATCTCCTGGTAATCGAAATCGTAGGCACCATGAGAACTGCCCAGATTGCCGATGTGGATCTCACAGAAAGATGTTCCCACCAGGCCGAACCTGGCGACATCCACATATTTCTGTTCATCGATCTTCTTGTAGGGCTTATTGATCCATGCGATCACGAATACGGCAGCCGCCGGGATCAGGATGCACTTCAGAACAAAACGTATGACATCTAATTTCTTTTTCATAACAGGTAAGCCTTTTCCTTTCTGTTAAAATCGGAGATAGATAAATTCAGTTGCCACACCTTTCGGTGCAAATAAGGCGATTATCACCAAAAACAATACATATACCGGCCACCGGATAAAGAATTTCTGCTTAGAGAAGCCGGCGATAACGTCACCTTTCAGAGAGGCCAGATCATAGATGGCAAGTACCAGTACGGACAACCCCATACCGATGGCAGCGATCGGCGTGATCCCCAGACATGTGATTCCTGTCTGCAGATAATTGAGAGGCCGTTCGATATCCCAGAACAGCCGGGAGAGGATCCAGACCGCGTCTTCCATACTGTTTGCGCGGAAGAAAATCCAGGTAAAACATAGTAGGAGGAAGGTGATCGGAAGCTGCCACCAGTGTTTGCGTCGCTTGATCTCCACGCCCTTTCTTTTCTTGGGGAAGAGCAGGGTCTCGATCACCTGAAGCAGACCGTGAATACCACCCCAGAGAATAAAAGTCAGGCTGCTGCCATGCCAGAAACCGCTGACCAGAAAGGTGATGAGCAGATTTAGGCAGTGCCGCCATTTTGCCACTCTGTTGCCCCCAAGCGGAATGTAAACATAATCCCGGAACCATGTGGAGAGAGATATGTGCCAGCGGCTCCAGAATTCTCTGATCGAGAAGGAAAAATAGGGACTTTTGAAGTTTGTCATCAGATCGATGCCAAATAATCGGGCACAGCCGATAGCGATATCCGAATATCCTGAGAAATCACAATAGATTTCAACGGCAAACATGAGAGTGGCGACGATGAAGGCAAGTCCGACGTAAGACTGGGCATTATTATAAACATCATTGACGGTACCGGCAAAGACATCGGCGATGACCAGCTTCTTGAAATACCCCCAGACCATCAGCTTCAGACCGTAGGTAACATTGTCGTAGACAAAGGGACGCTCCTTCTTATATTGGGGCAGAAGGCTGTCCGCCCTGCCGATGGGACCGGCCAGAAGCTGCGGGAAAAAGGATACGAACAATGCATAGTAACCGAAGTGATGCTCTGCCTTGCTCTTGCCGCGATATACGTCGATCAGATACCCCATGGACTGGAAGAAATAGAAGGAAACACCGGCCGGAAGAATAAGGGACAGTGTGAGTGGCTGCAGCGAAAGCTTTCCGGCGGCGATCATTTCGTTAAGCCGGGCGATCAGTGGATTGCATGTCTTATAGAGGAGCAGTATCATTACCAGCGGAAGAACACCGCCCAAAAGGCAGAGCTTCCTTCTGGAAGACGAGGGAGCTGTTTCCAGTCTGATAGCCAGGGTGTAGGTGAGTATGGTCGTGAAGAGAAGCAGCAGCCCGTAACCCGGGTGCAGATTCATGTAGAAAGCATAGCTGGCGATCAACAGGAATATCCAGCGGTATCTGTGCGGTACCAGGTAATATAGGATAAATACGATCGGTAAGAATATGGCAAATTGCACGGAATTAAATAACATTATTAACCTCCAGATTGTGTAATGCGGATGACAAAAGACCGCACGCCCCTTTTAACTTATATATTCTACTGCAATTTTCCGGATTATGCAATTGTGTTTTGCTTGAATTATAATTGACAATATATTAATATTAATAAAGTATATCGGCTATGATATTTGGTACAGTGAAAGCAAGCCGGACGGTTCTGGCAGGCACTGTTTGGGATAGAGATCGTGAAGAGGTTGGACAGGTGACGGGACAATACGACAGAATTATCATAGGTGCAGGGATCTACGGGCTGTATGCCGCTCTTTTCTGCTGCCAAAGGGGTCAGCATGTGTTGGTGCTTGAATGTGACCAGATGGCATTCGGGAGAGCGACTTATATCAATCAGGCAAGGGTACATCAAGGATATCACTATCCAAGATCAATGTCTACCGCAATGAAATCGGCAGGTTATTTTGAACGATTTAACAAGGATTTTGCGTTCTGTATTAACAAGGAATTTGATAAGATATACGCTACCTCCAGCCAGCTTTCATGGTCCGACGGACAGCAGTTCAAGGCGTTTTGTGCGGCGGCGAACATTCCGTGTGAGGAATTGCACCCCGAAAGATTTTTCAAGAAGGGGATGTGTGACGGCGCTTTCCGTACCCGGGAATTTACTTATGATGCAATGATCCTGAAGGCATATTATCTTGATAAACTGTCAGAGTTTCCTTCGTTTGAAATACAATATGGGGCTTACATTACAGAAATAGGGAAGGAGACAGATCGTTACGTGATCAGAACGAGAGACGGCGGCACATATAGGACCGGATTTGTTCTGAATGCTTCTTATGCCGGATCAAATCAGGTTCTGGCAATAGCCGGATATGAGAAATTTGCGATTAAATATGAACTATGTGAAATTATCCTGTGCAATGGGAACGATAAGCTTCGACCGTACGGCTTTACGGTGATGGACGGGCCGTTTTTCTCTATTATGCCGTTTGGGAAGACCGGCCTGCACTCCCTCACTTCGGTTACCTTTACACCGCACGCTACGAGTTATGACGAACTGCCTGTCTTTGCATGCCAGAGACGAAGCGGAGGATACTGTTCGGCACAGAGGCTGGGAAACTGCAGCGATTGTCCTGCCAGGCCGGCTACGGCATTTCCCTATATGGCCAGTCTGGCAGGAAAGTATCTGCGGGAGGAATATGGATTTGTATACAGGGAATCTCTGTTTTCGATGAAACCGATCCTCATGAGTTCAGAAATAGATGATTCCAGACCGACTGTGATCAGGATATATTCTGAGAATCCTACGTTTGTTGGGGTTTTGTCAGGCAAGATAAATACCGTTTACGATCTGGATGAGGTATTGAGTGATGGCGAATAAAGCAAGAAATTTTGTGTCGGCTGTAATTTATGTGCATAATGCCGAAGCGCGTATAGATGGATTTCTGAGAACGGTCATGACGGTTCTGGAAGAGAACTTTGAGTATGCCGAGATTATCTGCGTCAATGACCATTCTGAAGATAACAGTGTGCAAGTGATCAGAGAGATCAGTGAAACGGCCGGCAGTATCAGCGTGACTGTCTTAAACATGAGTTATTTTCATGGAGTGGAAGGGGCAATGAATGCAGGAACAGATCTGTCTATCGGTGATTTCGTCTTTGAATTTGACAATACGGTCTTAGATTTTGCACCGGAGAAGATCATGGAGATCTACAACAGGATGCTCGAAGGGTATGACATTGTGAGCGCCGCGCCCGACAAAAGAGAGAAAGTAACATCCAGAGTATTTTATTGGGTGTTTGACCATTCTACCGAGCTTTCCTATAAGATGAGAACGGAAAGTTTCAGGATCTTAAGCCGCAGGGTCATTAACCGGATCAGCTCGATGAATAAAACGGTTCCATACAGAAAGGCGGTGTACGCAAACTGCGGATTGAAAACAGACACGCTCAGATATGAGGTGAAGAGAAGCGGCGCCGGCAGAGCAGATAAGAAGGAGAAAGACTATCGTCTTGGCCTGGCGGTAGATTCTCTGATTCTCTTTACGGAGGTTGGATATAGATTTTCAAAGGGTATGACAGTTTTGATGATGCTGATGTCCATATTCATGGTCGCCTATTCTATTATCATCTACACTTCTTTTCATCCGGTGGAAGGCTGGACTACAACGATCTTGTTTCTATCAGTAGCTTTCTTCGGATTGTTTGGTGTGCTGACTGTGATCATTAAATATCTGCAGCTGATAGTAGGACTTGTGTTTAAGAGACAACAATACAGCTTTGAGAGTATAGAGAAGTTAACGAAGAAATAGTCATAAGCTATACGGAGGTAGGAATGAAAGCACTGGTTGGTCATACGGGATTTGTTGGAAGCAATCTTTATGCGGAAGGAAAATTTGACGCTGTCTATAATTCAAAGAATATTGAGGAGGCATATGGAACGAATCCGGAACTTCTTGTCTATGCGGGGATGAGAGCAGAGAAGTATCTGGCAAATAATGCACCGGAAAAGGATCTGGAGCTGATCAGACAGGCAGAAGATAATATCAGGAAGATCAATCCGAAGAAGTTGGTGCTCATATCGACCATTGATGTCTTTAAGAGGCCTGAGAATGTAGATGAAAATTCGGCAGTGGATCTGGAAGATCTGCATGCCTATGGTTATGACCGTTACCTGCTTGAAGAATGGGTGAGAGAGCATTTTTCTGACGCATTGATCGTCAGGCTCCCGGGACTCTTTGGACGAAATATCAAGAAGAACTTTATCTATGATTTCATTCATGAGATCCCGTCGATGCTGAAGGATACGAAATTTGAGGAACTGGCGGCGCGAGATCCGGAGATCGGTAAGTATTATCACCGGCAGCCTAATGGATTTTATAAAGTAACGGTATCCGATCAAGACAGGAAAGAATTAAAGAGCAGATTTCGGGATCTGGGGTTTTGCGCACTTAATTTTACGGATAGCAGAAGCGTTTATCAATTCTACAATCTGGCTTATCTGTGGAAGGATATGCAGACAGCGCTGCAAGAAGGAATCTTGTTGTGGCATCCGGCGACAGAACCGGTATCTGCAGCTGAAGTTTATGAATATCTTACCGGAAGAAAGTTTGTAAATGAGTTGGAAGGAAAGCCTGCAGAATATAATTACAGAACGATTTACGACACGGTTTTTTGTGGAGGAAACGGATATATTGCAGATAAGCAACAGGTTTTAAGGGATATCAAAGCATTTGTTGAGAAGGAGATCGCTGGTGAGGACTAATAAGATCGCACTGCTACTGCTTACATGTATCATGTTGGCGGTGGTTATCGGCATGGGCGTAATGGATCCGTTTGTGCACGGGTACTATTGCGAAGAGACAGAGTATTGGCAGATTCCGTCGGAAGATTTTCGGGAAAGTATTCGGTTGGACGATACGGTTTTTGAAATGGAGTTTTCACCCCGGAAAGCATATCTGGCAGGATTTGAGGTCAGACTGGAGGAGCAGCCGGAGGGTATGGGCGGAACATTACGCCTGGATATTCTGGATGAAAAAGGAAAACATCTCGAAACCGTTCGTGCCGATCTGAACGGAGTCGATCCGGCACTCTGGTATAAGGTGTATATCAAAGCAAGATTAAAGAAGCAGGAAGTGTATACACTCAGAGTTTCGGCGGAGGATTATGTTACGGCTCCGGCTCTGAAAGCCGTGGATAATGTGTATCTTCCAGAGGAAACGCGGACCGGCAATCTTCTTATAGGGTATGCTTATGCAAAACCTACATTTACCGTGCAGAATAAAGTTATTATGGCAATGTTTATTGTTGCGGCATGGGTATTTGCTTGTACCTTTTTTATTGGGAAGAAATATCGGGCGATAATGCAGCGCGTGGCGATGGCTATACTCATGGTAGCAGTATTGACATGGAATTATATGTATAATTCCATGGATAAACAGAACAGTGAATTCCTGAAGTTTCAAGCGGATAGTGAAGCTCTTGTTACGGGAACAGTGTTTGCTGATCAGGATGGTACCTGGTTTTTGCATGAAAATGAACGGGGCTATGGACTGGGTAAATATCATTATTTGCGCGGTGATCTATATGGAACGTCCTATTTGTCGGATGATAACTGGCTGGCCGGATATTCCAGAACGGAAGCGGCAGTCATAGTTACGGCAAGTGAGCACACCCGCAGCGCAGCGTCAACCGGTAACTATATGGTATTTGACAATGGGGAAGAGTTTCAGATCACGTATACCGAAGAGAAGGATGGTAATCTTGTGATCCATTTGGACGGTGATAGTGTGCTTACGCCGGCGGGGTATGGAAGCCTTGATGATGTGGTGTTCTATGATTCGGAAGGACAACAGATAGCAGCGAACTGGATCACGGCATATGAGAGTCAGTATGGATTGCAGGGGAAATTATTCAAACGACTGGCGAGATTTATGGAAGACGGGCAGGCCATCGACAATCTCTATCTGTTGTGTTCTATGGCGGCAGCAGTGGTGTTTGTCCTGATCGTGCAGTTGATCTTAGTAAAGTACGATCCGGTACTGGCTGGGTGTTTTTATGTTACTTTCTGGCTGTCCCCGTGGATCGTAAACTTTGCAAGGAATCTCTATTGGGTGGAGTTCACCTGGTTTATCCCGATGGCAGTCGGACTTTTCTGCGCATGGAAGATTGATGACAGGCGGTGTAGGATCATCAGCTATTTCATGGCGTTTATCTCAATAGCCGGAAAATGCCTGTGTGGATATGAATATATATCGGTGATCATGATGGGAATGGTGGCCTTTCTTCTTGTTGACTTCGTTATGGCGGCAGTAAGAAGGGATAAGAGGAAAGCAGGGCGATTGTTTTGGACGATCGTATTCATTAGTATTGCCGCGGTGGCAGGATTTGTGATGGCTATCATGATCCATGCTTCGTTAAGAGGACAGGGGGATATTCTTGCGGGAGTGAGGAGTATCATTGAACAGGATGTCTTAAGAAGGACAAGCGGAGCCGATCTGAATGCGTTTCATTCCAGTTATTGGGATTCCTTTAATGCTTCCGTGTGGGAAGTGTACTGTGAATATTTCCATTTTTCGACAGAAATCATAACAGGAATGGCAGGGAACCTTTTTCCGTTGTTATGTCTTGTACCATTGTTTATTTTTGGTTGTGAATATAAGAAGGGGAAGCAGGGGCTGGAACTGCCGGTCATGTACCTTGTGTTTTTCCTTACATCGGTATCATGGTTCTGCCTGGCAAAAGCGCATTCCTATCAGCATACACACATGAACTTTGTGTTGTGGTATTTTGGATATATCCAGATCTGTTTCTATATTGTGATCAACAAAGTCAGGGAATCATTCAGAAATGTTTCCGGCAGGACGAAAGGAGAGAATAGATGTTGAAATTGTCCATCTCTAATATAGGCTGGAACGCTGAGCAGGACGAGGAAGTCTATACTTTAATGAAGAAATATCAGTTTACCGGGCTGGAAATCGCACCGACCAGGATATTCCCGGAGAAGCCGTATGAGCGATTGAAGGAGGCGACTCTGTGGAGCAGAGATCTGGCAGAGAAGCATGGATTTACGGTCACGTCCTTACAGTCGATCTGGTTTGGCAGACAAGAAAGACTGTTTGGAACGGACGAAGAGAGAAAGGTTCTTGCGGAGCATACCAGGCGGGCCATAGATTTCTCGTCCGCTGTCGGCAGCCGGAATCTGGTTTTTGGCTGTCCGAGGAATCGGGTCTGTCCGGAGGGTATGGATCCGGAGTTTGGGCTTCGATTCTTTGCAGAGATTGGGAATTATGCCGCACAGAGAGGAACTGTGATCGGGATGGAGGCCAATCCGGCCATATACAATACGAATTATATCAACAGTACGCCGGAAGCATTGGAACTGATCAGAGCGGTGGGATCAAGAGGTTTTTTACTGAATCTGGACGTGGGGACTATGATCCAGAATGAGGAAGATCCTGCATGTCTTGAGGGAAATGTAGATCTGATCAATCATGTGCATATCAGCGAACCAGGGTTAAAACCGATAGAGCCAAGGGAGATCCACGAGGAATTGAAGAGGATCCTCACGGATAGTTCCTATGAAGGTTATGTGTCAATTGAGATGGGTAAAGTTGAAGAGATTTCGGTAATAGAGGAAGCAATGAGATATGTCAGGAGTGTATTTCAATGATCTATGAAAGAAAGAAGGGGGTTCCCCGATTTGCATGTACAGAGTATCAGAAGAAGTCCAAAGACTATGTAGTCCTGATTCCGATCATTAACGAAGGGGACAGGATCGCCAGGGAACTTTCAAGAGCCTGCAGGGCCGGTGTGGCGGATTACGCAGATATTGTGATCTGTGACGGAGGATCTACGGATGGCTGCACAGAGGAAGAGAAACTCAGGAAGCGAAAGGTTAATACGCTGCTGGTAAAGATGGATCCCGGGAAACAGGGAGCGCAGCTTCGTATGGGCATATGGTGGGCGCTTGAACGGGGATATAAAGGCATTATCACGATCGACGGCAACAACAAGGACAGTATTGAAGATATACCGCGGTTTATTGACAAACTGAAAGAAGGATATGATCTCGTACAGGGATCGAGATTTGTAAAGGGCGGAAAAGCGATCAATACCCCGTTCTTAAGGCTGGTGTCAGTAAGATTGATACACGCACCGGTCATTTCACTGACGGCACGGCATAGATTTACAGATACGACGAATGCTTACCGGGCGTACTCTGTGGGGTATTTAACTGATAAGCGTGTGCAGCCGCTCCGGGATATTTTTATGACATATGAACTGCTGGCATATTTATCTGTGCGTGCGACGCAGCTTGGAATGAAGGCTTGTGAGATTCCCGTAACAAGGGCGTATCCCAGACACGGAAAGACTCCGACGAAGATCAGTTTCTGGAAGGGGAACGGAGAGCTGATGAAGATATTAGTGCGCAATGCCTTTGGGGCATATGCGCCGAAACGCATCTGAGAATCATTTTGTTTGGAGAGTTAGATGGGTATCACATCATTTTATTTTCTATGCTTTTTTGGCGTAATCTTAATAC
>CAMWLJ010000093.1 GCA_947175055.1 uncultured Lachnospiraceae bacterium
TCGCTACAGCTTACTCTATTCTCCCCAGCATAGCTGGGGGATTAGTGTTTTCATTAAAATGGGCACTTACGGCATACTATGAACCAAATCGTAACGCATCTTCCACTGTCAAAAAGTGAATGCAGAATATTTGATTTCCTTTATTACCGCTGTTTTTTCAGGATGAATCTCTCGCCTTCATAAGTCCGTACCGGATTTCCTCTGACAATACGGTTATGCTCCTGCCATGCGGCATTCGTTTGTTTTGCCTCCTGCTCTTTCTGCAGATCCGCAAGTTTCTCCTGCAGTTTCTCCATGGCCCGCTGCTTATTCAAAAACTGGCTCCGTTCTTCGGTAGACTGCGCTACGATTCCTGTCGGTATATGGATGATCCGCACGCCAGTCTCTACTTTATTCACATGCTGCCCGCCTTTCCCGCCACAGTGGAACTTCTCGATACGGTACTCTTTTTCTGACGCGATCTCACCCTGTTCCGGTAGGATACTCACATCCACATACCAGTTCTTCCTTTTATGTTCCTTACGGAACGGACTTTTGCATATCCACAGCACTGTCCCTTCAAGGCCGCTCAAGTCATGCACCGTCCGAAACCGGATGGAATCATAACAACCGTTTTTATATCCTTTTGTCCTGGACATCTCTTCCAGGCTGCCATACTCTCTCTGTAATACTTCATCCCTTTCAGGATCTCCCTGACAATGATCTGCCTGTTCCATTCGGCATAACGCTGGATGATCTGCACATCTTCCAGATAAGCTTCCTTATTATCTTCTTCCAGATAACTCATGTAATACGGCACTTCTCTGCCCTGTTCTTTCAGGCAGACATTCGCAAGTTTGGTGTAATGCTCCGCCACTTCCTCCCCTAAATGCCTGCTCCCTGTATGCACGACAAGATACAGACTGCCATCAGCCCCACGATCCAGTTCAATAAAATGGTTGCCGCCGCCAAGCGTGCCTAAGCTTCTGTCCGCTTTCTGCGCATTGATATGGCGTAGACAGTGAAGTCCTTCGTAAGAAAAATCTTTCGCCATATGGTGGGGTTCTTTGCGGATGGTGAAGCCGGACGGTACATTCTCCCGAATCACTCTGTCTAACTTCTGGAACTCTACTTTACCCTTGTTCAGTTTTACACAAGTCATACCGCAGCCGATATCCACGCCCAAAAGCTGCGGGATCACCTTATCCTTGACGGTCATGGAAAGACCGACCGGCGCAATCTTACCGGGATGAATGTCCGGCATCATGCAGATCCTGCTGCCCTCTGCGATCTCGTTATCGCATATCATTTTTACCTGGGCCAAAGCGTAGTCTTCTACATCATCTGTGAAAACTTTCGCTCCGGCATATACGCCTTTTACTGTTTTCATATTTTTTATCTTTTCCTTTTCCTTAAAAATGGGTGCAAAAAAAGCACCCCAAAGGTGCTCTGTCACAAAACAAGTCTATCTGTAAGACAAAAGAAGTGGCATACCTTTGATCGTCAGTTGCATTATTCTGTTCCGAATCATTATATTTTGCTGCATAGTAAGCCCTCCCTTCTTCTCTGCGTAAATCGTTTTCCTGTTTACTGCATGAACAGCTTTCCTGTTTACTGCATGGATCGTTTTCCTGTTTAACGGTTACATGCTAACACAGGTGACTGGAATAAGCAAGTCTTTCCTTCGCTGTTTTATAGAAACTGTCGTCTTTACGTTACAGTCACGGCTTAAGCGGCCGCAGCCTGTAACGCATAAAGCCCGTTCCAAGTGCCTACGTTCCACTCCGTATAGACCTGGATGCCTGAAACCGTAGTGAATAATAACATCCTTTCAGATTCTATTCTGCGGTCAACAGCATTATTCCTGCTCCAGAACCCCCGCGATCTTCTCGATCATTTCATCCTCCTTCAGGCGAAATTTAATCTCCACCCTTCTGGATGCCGGCATATCCACTTCATTCGTGGCAGCACCGGAAGCATCCTTTTGATAGACCGGACTACTCCAGGATTTCCCGTTGACGGTAAGGATCTTCTGCAGCTGTTCAATCTTGGCTTCACTGAGCCCATTTCTCTTATTCAGGCAGAAATCCGCCACTGCATTGGCACGCGCATAGGACAACTCCATATTGCTCTGGTAGCTGCCGTCCGTATCTGTATGTCCCTCAATGATGATCTCAGCGATATGCTCGCGGAACTGATCCTGCAGCAGTACGTCCAGATACATCGGGATGATATTTTTCAATGTCTCCTTACTGTCCGCAGTAAGAGAGGCACTGTTATAACGGAACAGCACATCAGAAGAAAAGGTAATAGAACCCGTCTGGGCATCCACTTTCATTGAGGAATTGCTGAATGCGGACTGCAGCGCCCCGATGATATCCGTGCGGATGCCAACGATATCCTGCAATTCCTGCTTTGTCGTCGTCAACTCCTGCCTGGCATTCTCAATCTCCAAATAAGCATTATTCAATTCTTCCTGCGTCAAAGCCGCCTGATCGTAAGCCTCCTGCA
The DNA here is from genome assembly GCA_947175055.1 of uncultured Lachnospiraceae bacterium. Taxonomy (GTDB): domain Bacteria; phylum Bacillota; class Clostridia; order Lachnospirales; family Lachnospiraceae; genus UBA3282. The sequence goes on from CAMWLJ010000093.1 coordinate 2,491, forward strand.
GCTGCGCCAGGGAAGACGCCAGTTCTCCGTTCGACTTTTCAAGCTCTGCCTTGGAAAGTTCCAAATCCTCTATCGTCTGATCCAACTGGCTCTGTGCCGTGTCAAGTTCCAGTCTTGTCTGCTCTAAATCGTTCGTTTTCTGTCTGTATATGGCAAGAGTGATCGCTATCATCAGGATAAAGATCAGCAGCAACGCCGCCAGCATATCCGAATATGACTGCCAATAGCTATGCTCCGCAAAAGCCTCCCTGTTCCTTCGTTTATTTTTCATATAGGTTCCTCATCTGTCCAAATGTATAAATCTGGCTGCTGATCTCATCGCTCATATCGCTGCACGTATCTGCCAGCATCTTCTTCTGCTCCGCAAGCTGTCTGGCAAAAAGCTCCTGCCGCTCCATGACCTTTGCAAGCGCCTCCTGCACGTTACGGTTTACCTCCACTAAGGCCGTGACCGCCTCCACCATGTCCGCCGCATTGGCGGCACTGGCAGCCTGAGATTCTCCGGCATTTTTCAGGGTATTGCCAAGTTTCTTAAAGTCCGCATCCAACGCAGACTGCATCTGCTTGATGAATTTGTCCACGATATGCTCAACCCCTGCCGTCTGCTGTGCCGCATCCCCCTTCATCAGATCCAACATCTGTTTTAGGGAATTTGCCATCCCTGCCTGGTAAATCAGCATCGTCGCCGTGCTGTCATCCTCCTTTGCGGCGCTAGGCTGCACGGTCTGCCGGAACACCGACAAGAATTCACCCAATACCTCATAGGCATCCGCCATGATGCTTCGATACACGACATTGAACACCAACGAGAACAGGATACCGTATACCGATGTATGGAAAGCCACTTTCATACCGGAAAGCAGAGAACCCACATTATCGGAAATAGTAAAGATATCATCCCCGCTGAACGCCCCCATACCCATGGACAGCCCGAGAAACGTTCCCAGAATACCCAGACCCGTGAGCGTTCCGGAGACCCCTGAATTATAGAAGTTCATACCCACTCTGTCCAAAAGATCCTCGTTGATATATTCTTCCAGATCACAGGAAACGCCTGCTCCCCGTTTCGTTTTACCGCTTTTGACACGCAACCTATACTTGTCAAACGCATCCTGCAGTTCTTCCTCCTCAAAAACCTTTGCATTATCCTTATATTCCGCCCAAAGGTTCTTTCCGTCAGCCTCCTTATATTCCTTTTGCAGCCGGATCGTGACATCCTCCAACTCGTAAGTAACTCTGTTCAGCCTGCCGAAGCTGACCGAGGATATGGCAAAAAGAATCCCGATGATGATCAAAAATACGATATTGATGACCAGATTCGTATAAGAACTCCACTCCCCTGTAAATACACCATTCAGATACAAAACAAATGCCACAACAACAGCATATAAAAAATACAGTACATAATACAGCTTACTCTTCATCCGTACACCCGTCCTTCTTCTTACTTGCCTACGTGTTCTTTTATACTTGGTACAGTGCGTTCAATCGACAGGGACAGACTCACTCCTTGTCAATTGAAGATCTTCTCTACTGTTATAATATAAAATTATCACTTTCTTATTCAAAGCTCAATAATCTTAAGGATATCTTAATATACATATCCGGCCAATTGAAAAGTTAATCTCACCCTTTCCCACTCCGTAGCTTCCGATAAAGCGCAAAATACATTGTCACAAAGCAGGCCAGACCACCGATGGCATTGGAGATCGGTTCCGCCAGAAACACCCCGTCCACGCCAAATCCCAGCCTGGGCAGAAGCAGCGTCAGCGGCGCAACGATCACCGCCTTACGCAGCAGAGAAAAGAAGATCGCATGGCGGGAATACCCCAGTGCCGTGAAAGCCGACTGTCCTGAAAACTGAAAAGACATAAAGAAAAATCCAAAAAAATATAACCGCAGAGCCCCCACACCAGCCTCGATCATAGCCCCGTCCTCCGTAAAAACGGACAACAGCAGATGCGGGCTCAAGATCACCAGTAACCACGCAAGCAATGTGTAGATGATTCCCAGGATCGTCGTAAAACGAATACCCTGCCGGACCTTATCGTACTCCTTAGCCCCATAGTTATACCCCAGCACGGGCTGCGCGCCATTCGTAATGCCGCTGACCGGCAAGGACAAGATCTCTCTGGCAGAATTGATCACCGTCATAACGCCCACATAGAGATCACCGCCATAGATCTTCAGCGTCGCATTACATACCACCTGTACCAGACAGTTCGTTCCCTGCATGATAAAGCCGGACATTCCAAGCGCCATGATTTCCTTCGCCAGACTGCCCTCTATCCTTAAGTTCTTCTTCTGAATAGGGAGCAGCGCCCTTTTTCCCGTCAAAAACCGCAGCACCCAGATACAGGAGACCGCCTGGCTCAGCACCGTTGCCAGCGCTGCGCCGCCCACCCCCATATGTAATCCGAAGATAAAAACAGGATCCAGCACCAGATTCAACACGGCCCCAAACAAGGTTGTCAGCATTCCCATCCTCGGAAATCCCTGCGCATTGATAAAGCCGTTCAGTCCTGTAGCAAGCATGGTAAAAGGGGTTCCCAGCAGATAGATCCGCAGATAGGCATCCGCATACAGATAAGACGCATCACTGGCACCGAACAGATAGAGCACCGGCCTGCGCAGCACGTAGCAAAACAGAAAAAGAATAAAAGATGTCACAAGCAGAAGCGAAAAGGTATTGCCAAGTATCTTCCCTGCCCGCCCCTCCTGCCCTGCTCCTCTGGCGATGGAGAAAAGAGGCGTACCGCCTGTACCGAATAGAAAAGTAAAGGCCGCGATCAGCGTAGTCAGCGGAAACACCAGGCCAATTCCCGTCAGAGCCATACTGTCCGCTCCCGGCAGATGCCCGATGTAGATACGATCCACCACATTATACAGAAGCTGCACCAGTTGTGCCAAGATCAGCGGTATGGCCTGGGCCACAATATTCTGCCAGACCTTTCCTTTAGAAAAATCAGTTGACTGCATAAATCATATCATCTCCATTTCCATCAAAATCAAAGGCCCCGTTGCAAACAGCCACTCAGCTCGTTGCTCACAAGAATAACACATGTTATACTTCTTAATGCCGCGCACATTCCTGGACGGCCCATTATATGTCCAGTATAGTTTCTGGTCCTTATGCGTAAAGTTCGTCATTTGCTCTTTGTACCTTCGCAGAATTTCCTCAACTTATTTATTTTATCATATTTTTCTAAATAGAAGCAAGAATTCCTCTCTTGACATTGGTACGATATCATACTATACTGACATTGTTGGTACGATTTCGTACTATTTTTGAAAGTCCGCTTTACAAAATCACGGATCCAAAGACAAGCAATATTGTCTGCGAAAGTAATTTGTAAAGCAGCTCAATACTTCTTTGCGAAACGTCCTATGACTTGAGCTTTAGAAGTACTTCTCACACTACAACACATTGACCAACAGGAGAAGACGATTATGTCAGACAATTTTTCCAGAGAAATGAAACGCTACAATTACTTAATTGGGGAGATTGACGCTACCTATCATGAGATGTCCACCAAGCTGGGCCTCTCAGACAGTGTGATGCGGATCCTCTATACCATCTGTGACAATGGTACAGACTGTCCGCTACAAAAAATCTGCCGGCTCACCGGCCTCAGCAAACAAACCATTAATTCCGCTCTGCGAAAGCTGGAAAATGAAGGCGTTATCTATCTGGAGCCACTTGGCCCCAAGAATAAAAATGTCTGTCTGACAGAATCCGGGAAACGCATGGCAGAACAAACCGCCGGGCGGATCATGATGATGGAGAATGCTATCTTCGCCTCCTGGCCCAGAGAGGATATGGAACGATATGTTGCCTTGACAGAGACCTATCTGCAGGACTTGCGCGCTATGTCATGTAAATTGACCGACAAATGAGCTGCCAAACGTCAGGCTGCGCACCTGTTGCACTGTTCGCGAACACCCAAATTTTCAGAAGGAGTAACGAGACCAATGATACAATTATCAGACCACTTTGATTACAAACGACTGTTACGATATACACTGCCCTCTATCATCATGTTGATCTTCACCTCGATTTACGGTGTAGTCGACGGGTACTTTGTTTCCAATTTCGTAGGAAAAACGGCTTTCACCGCCGTCAATTTTATCATGCCGATCCTGATCATCTTAGGCTGTGTCGGCTTCATGTTCGGAACAGGCGGCGGCGCTTTGATCGCCATCACTATAGGAGCAGGTCACAGAGAAAAGGCGAACCAGCTTTTTTCCATGCTGGTCTATGTTTCCCTGGCCTGTGGCATCGTTTTGACAGGATTGGGGCTGTTATTTTTGCGCCCTCTTTTATCCATACTCGGTGCAGAGGGACAGATGTTAGAAGACTGCGTCACCTATGGAAAGATCCTTCTTCCTGCAATCTGTGCCTATATCCTGCAATATGAATTCCAATGTCTGTTCTCCACGGCGGAGAAACCGAAACTGGGGCTTTATATCACAGTCGCAGCCGGACTGACCAACGCCTTTCTGGATGCCCTTTTCATCATTGTATTCCAATGGGGACTGCAGGGTGCGGCGGCAGCTACCGCCATCGGACAGTGCATCGGCGGCCTGCTTCCCATCCTCTATTTTGCCCGCCCCAACACCAGTCTGCTCCGACTGACTAAAGCACGTTTGGACGCAGCCGCACTACTGAAAGTATGTATCAACGGTTCTTCGGAACTGATGAGCAATGTCTCCACTTCCCTCGTCAGCATGCTGTACAATGTCCAGCTGTTACATTACGCCGGAGAAGACGGAGTCGCCGCTTACGGTGTGTTAATGTATGTCAATCTGATCTTCCTGTCCGCCTTTATCGGTTTCTCCGTAGGCGTCTCACCGGTGGTCGGCTATCACAGTGGCGCAGGAAATTATGATGAGCTTAAAGGACTGCTAAAGAAAAGTTTTATCATAACGGGTGTATTTGCTATTCTTATGTTCCTTGCGTCGCAGGCACTGGCAAAACCTCTCTCTTTATTGTTTGTCAGTTATGACAAGGAACTGCTGGACATGACGTTGCGTGGCTTCTTTATCTTCGCCTTTTCGTTCCTGTTCGCCGGATTCGCCATCTTCGGCTCCGCCTTTTTTACTGCCTTGGGAGACGGCCTGACCTCCGCTCTGATCTCCTTTCTGCGGACGCTTGTCTTCCAAATCCTCGCCGTGCTGCTCCTGCCGCTTATCCTTGGCCTGGACGGCATATGGATCTCCATCGTGGCTGCAGAAATAGCTGCTGTTATTGTTGCCATACTGTTTCTGCGTGGCAAACGGAACAAGTATCATTATTAGTCACCGCCGGATATCTATTGCAAGTCGTCGCCTTTCATAGTTTCCTATGAAAGTACAAAGAGCCACAGATACATGATCCCCATAAGGCGTATCTGTGACTCTTTTATAGTTGGCGACAGCAAAATCATCGCTTATGATCCCGTCAGAGATTTCATGCCGTAAATATTTCTACTGTAAAATAAATACATCGTATTTCTTCAGCACTGTCTCCTCCGTTACGCCCTCTCCGGAAAGCAGATCCTTTTTCCCAAGAAGAGCCGCCGGTATATGTTTCTCCTGGTCGGTAAAGTTTAAGACAAAGTAAATCTTCTTATCCCCTGCGCTGCGGCAGACGATCTCCAGTCCATTCCCATCCGAAATCTCACTTTTCACATCTGCATCCATTGCCGCCTGCTCCAGAATGCCGGAAATCCCCTGTTCTTCCATATGCGTACCCACATAGTAAACATGCCCTTTCCCGAAACTGTTTCTGGTCACTGCCGGCATTCCCTGATAGAAATCTTTGCCATATACGCCAAGGCTTTCTGCCCCTTCAAGATGCATCAGATCACACACAAGCCCGCAGCTGCAGGATTTGCCGTTATGCATGACCACTTCATTGCACTGTTCCGGCGCCAGGGCATCAATCTCTTCCACCCACACGCCGGCAAGCTTCCGCAGCGGTCCCGGGTAACCGCCCAGATGCACATTATCTGACTGTCCCACGATACCGCTCATGTAGGTGGTCACAAAAGTGCCTCCATTTTCTACATAAGTTTCCAGCGCCTGTGCCATTCCATCCTTCACCATATAAAGCACCGGTGCAACGATCAATTTATATTGACTGAAATCTGCATCGCAAGGTATCATATTTACGGCAATATTCCTGTCATAAAAATACTTGTAATACTCATGGATATGTCTGACATAAGTCAGGTCGATAGACGGTCCGCTCGTATACTCCAGAGCCCAATAGTTGTCCCAGTCAAACACGATTCCGACTGCTGCCTCATTGCGGCTGTCCAGTACCGCATCACCCAATCTTTCCAGTTCAGCCCCCAGTTGAGCGACCTCTCTAAATACGCGTGTATTCTCCGTCCCTGCGTGGGCGATCACCGCTCCATGGAATTTCTCACAGGCACCGACGCTTCTGCGCAGCTGGAAAAACTGGATCGTATTCGCTCCGTGTGCTATCGTCTGATAACTCTGCGCCCGCATCTGTCCCGGTCGTTTCAGGGAATTGTACGCCTGCCAGTTCTGCTGGCTTGGCGTCTGCTCCATCAACATGAACGGCGCGTCCTTCAGCCCTCTCATCAGATCATGGCACATGGCTGTCTCGCTCCACGGCGTATCATACCTGGGATAGTTGTCCCAGGAGACAATGTCCATCTCCTTCGCCCATTTGAAATAGTCCAGCCCTTTGAAGGTCCCCATCAGATTAGTCGTGACCGGCGTCTCCTTGTCAAAAGCCCGAATGGCTTCCCGCTCACCGACGAAATTCGCTAAAATGCTGTCCGAATTGAACCGTTTATGATCCAGGGAGATTCCGGCGAATGCCGTCCTGCCGTTCTCCATGCCATCGCCCAACACATTGGGCAGTACGATCTCATCCCAGTCGTAAACGGTATGCCCCCAGAACTCCATATTCCACGCCTGGTTCAACGCATCCAGCGTGCCGTATTTCTTCTTCAGCCAAACCCGGAATGCCTTCTCGCAGTTCTCACAATAACATTCCCCGCCGTACTCATTATTGATATGCCAGCACTTTATATGCGGGTTGCTCCCGTACCGCTTTGCCAGTTTGCCGGCCAGTTTTGCCGAATATTTCTGATAGACCGGAGAATTCGGACAGGCATTGTGTCTGTGCCCGAATTTGTGATGCCTTCCCTCGTAGTCCGTCCGCTCCACCTCCGGATACCGCTTCGCCATCCATGCCGGAATCGCGCCGGTGGAAGTGGCCAGCACGATATCGTACTCTTCCCTGCTGAGCATGTCGATGATGTCATCCAATTCCGAGAAATCATACTCTTCTTCGGACGGCTGTATTTTCGCCCAGGAAAACACATTGACCGTAGCGCTGTTGATATGGGCATTCTTAAACATCTTCATGTCTTCCTGCCAGATCTCTCTCGGCCACTGATTCGGGTTATAATCCCCGCCATATAAAATCCTCTGAAATGTTTTCATATTTACCTCCATTCTGAAGCGCTTTGCGCTGAGGACGCGAGCAGAATTTAGGAGTTTTCCGAAGGAATACTCCAATTTTGCTCTGCGATCAACAGAATTTGTGACGCTTCGGCACAAATTCTTGGTTGAATAAATTGCTCATCAGAGAATTTATTCAACCTTACCTCCATGCCGAAACGTTACAAATTCCTGTTGCATAAATTGCATTTTTTCCAGCATAGCATACTTACCTCCAACCGTCCACAATCCTTTTTAAAAACAACCCCTGAATAAGCGAATACACGTTACAATTCACGGCCTAACCGGCCGCAAACTGTAACACATCCAGCCCATTCCAAGTCGCCCTCGGCGAGGGGCTGGATGGCTGAAACTGTAAAGTTATCGGCCAGATGCCCTGCAGCGGGGTGCAGGGCACCGTGAATAGTAACAAATACACTTCCTGTATGAGCAAACAGGCATGGGAAGCCAAACAGCTCCCATGCCTGTTGATCATCATCGAAATACGACTACATAGAAAGTTTCCGATATTCGTCGGATCCCTTGTAATTCTTGCTCACACCGTCATCCTCATACAGCATATATTCTGCCCCCGCAAATCCCAGCATCGTCATATGCTCCAGATCAAGCGCCTCCACGTATTCTGCCG
>CAMWLJ010000094.1 GCA_947175055.1 uncultured Lachnospiraceae bacterium
CGGTGACGCCGTATTCCTGTCGCTTCCCGCCGGGTGAGTCTCCTTCACCGCATTTAAAAATATAATATACATATAACACAAAAAAATCAAAAAAACAACCTTTGTACTGAAAAAAATACAAAGGTTGTCAGCTGGTTGCTCATATTATGTTACTTCACTACAGGTCCGACAAACTGTGCATCGCCGAAACCAAGCATCGGCAAGAACACAACCGGCAGGAATAAAATTCCGATGCCGTACGCAGCTCCCTTGCCAAAAGCCTGTGCCAGCTTGATCCACATAACGATCGTCATCACAACGTTCACGCAAGGCACAAAGCACAGCAAAAACAGCCAGCCGGTGCCAAAGCTCATCTCGAACAGACAGTACGTGTTGTAGAAAGGAATGATCGCACCCCAACCCGGCTTACCAGCTTTGACGAAGATCTTCCACATGCCAACCAGACTGATGACGCAGACCGCAAGAACGATCACCATGTACACTGTCAAGACTCCTGTTGCAAGAGCATATGTTTCATCCATCACACTTTTCCTCCTTCACACAAAAATATATATTATATTAACAAAATGCGACTTCTTTTGCAACAGGTTTTTGAATATCTCGCAACAGATGCCAGTCCGGGGCAGTTTCAGCCCTGACTTTATTTAACCTCGGTATTTATCTTACAATCTCTTGATCCTGTCAACTGCCTCCACCGTGTTTTCATAACTTCCAAACGCCGTCAGTCGGAAGTATGTCTCACCGCTGGGGCCAAATCCCGATCCCGGTGTACCGACTACGTTGGCCTTTTCTAACAGATAGTCGAAAAACTCCCAGCTGGTCATATTGTTCGGCGCTTTCAGCCAGATATAAGGGGCATTCACGCCTCCTGATACGCTGTATCCCGCGGTTCTTAACCCTTCCAGGATATAAGCCGCATTTTTCATATAGTACGCTACCAGTTCTTTCGTCTCACGCTTACCGGCCTCACTGTACACCGCTTCCCCCGCTCTCTGGATGATATATGGTGCACCGTTATACTTGGTGCCATGACGTCTCGCCCACAGAGCATGTAGTGACACGTCCCCCACTTTCAACTCCTTCGGGATCACTGTAAAGCCCAGACGCACACCGGTGAAGCCCGCATTCTTGGAAAAGGAGCGAAGTTCGATGGCACAAGTTCTGGCTCCTTCACATTCATAGATCGTGTGCGGCACATCCTCCTCGGCAATATACGCTTCATAAGCCGCATCATAAATGATGACACAGCCGTTCTTATTGGCATAGTCCACCCACTCCTGCAGCTGTGCCTTCTTGATAGTGGAGCCGGTAGGATTGTTGGGGAAGCACAGATAGATCAGATCCGGTACTTCTTTGGGCAGCTGCGGTGCAAAGTCATTATCCTCCGTACAAGGCATATAGATCACATCACTCCATCTCTCTGCAGCGGCATCGTAGGTGCCTGTTCTGCCAGCCATGACATTGGTATCCACATATACGGGATAGACCGGATCACAGACCGCGATCCTGTTATCCAGTGCAAAAATCTCCTGGATATTGCCGGAATCACACTTCGCACCGTCAGATACGAAAATCTCATCCGCCTCGATCTGACAACCTCTGGCTTTATAGTCATTATCCGCGATTGCTGCCCTTAAGAACTCATAGCCAAGCTCCGGTGCATACCCACGAAAAGTGGCCGCATCCGCCATCTCGTCTACCGCGCCGTGCAACGCGCCGATCACTGCCGGAGAAAGCGGCTGTGTCACATCGCCAATGCCCAGTCTGATAATCTTCTTATCCGGATTAGCAGCCATATAGGCATTCACTTTCTTACCGATCGTTGAAAAAAGGTAACTCCCGGGTAACTTCAGATAATTGTCATTTACTCTAACCATAGTATCCTCCCTGTATTATATTACTGTGAACGGTCCAATATTCTCCATAGCGTATTGACGTCACTTCTGCCAAGATCATATCTCTCCTTCAAATACACTGACAGCCGGCCCTGTCATATAGACCAGGTTGGCCTCCCTGTCCCATTCGATCTCAATCTCGCCACCTAATAGTTTAACAGTAACCTTGTTATCCGTCAAACCATTTAAGATACAGGCCACTACTGTGGCACAGCACCCCGTACCACAGGCTAATGTCTCTCCCGTGCCCCGCTCCCAGACACGCATCTGCACCGTATTTCGGTTGAGGACCTTAACGAATTCCGTATTGATCCGTTTCGGGAATCTCTCGTGTCTCTCGAAAGCCGGCCCGATCTGCTCGATCTTTAAGCCCAACACATCATCCATGAAAATAACTGCGTGCGGGTTTCCCATTGACACACATGTCATTCTGTATTCTTTCCCCTGTACAGTGATCGGTTCATCGATCACACTTTCTTTCCCATCCACGCCAACGTCATTCTTGCCGCTCACGGAAGTATCCCCTGACACACTGCCGGCACCCTCCATCGTAACCGGAATCAGTTCCGGCCTAAGTTCAGGTGCGCCCATATTGACTCTGACGGTGTCCACTTTGCCTTCTTTTAAGAAAAGCTGTAAATATTTGATCTGCCCACAGCTTATAATACTTATGTCGGTTTTATCCGTTAAGCCTTTATCGTAGACATACTTCGCCACACAGCGGATGCCGTTCCCGCACATCTCCGACCGGCTGCCGTCCGCATTATACATCTCCATCTCGAAATCGGCCTCGTCTGAAGGATTGATGAAGATCGCACCATCCCCTCCGATACCGAAGTGCCTGTCACTGATACGCCGCACCAACTCCGGCTTCTCCTCCGACCCAATCTTCTCCTTAAGACCATTGATATAAATATAATCATTTCCGCAGCCTTGCATTTTCGTAAATTTCATAGATTTATGTCACTCCCTTCCTGTTTTCTGCCCACCTCATAACATATCTTCATTCCTGTCAGCCCCACAGCCCCGACGCGAATACTGAATACTTCCCGGAAAATGGATCCTCTCCTTATAACAGCATACCATATCCGAAGAGTAATGCCACACCCTATCTGTGAAGCTTCTATAGATGAAATTCCCGAAAGAGCTCCTTCTGGTACGCCGGATCGAAAGCCGCCCGCTTTAAATCCTCCACACGATTCTGCTCGATCAGGATCCTGGCCAGATGGTTAGACCGCTCCACGCCAAGTGCCTGGCCTTGCTTTATCCCCTCTTCCATCCCTTCCTGTCGGATGGTCCTTTCATACTTATCCACATCAAACTCTTCCAGCAACATTCCCAACACCTCCGCCCGATAATCTCGCAATATCTCATACAGTATCCCATGTTCCATGCAATACTGTATCGTCTGTTCCAGCGCTTCCTTTACTGCCAGGCCGTCTGCCATATACTGTCTGGACACCTCCACGAATTGTGCATACTCATCCAGCACATGACACCTGTCCATCAATTCACGGTTATGCCCGTAATTGATGTTGAGCATCCGCACCTTTAATTCCACGTCTGCTTCTCTGTTCCTGTTGATAAAGGCATCCGACAGCCTTAAGACCTCCTCTTCCGGAGCCTGCTTCTCACCGTTATAGAAAACGACGCACTGTGGTGTCGGTAACGGGATCTGCTTTGTCCCATACAAGCTGCTCTTTGCCTGCTCGATCAGTCTCTGGTACTCCTCCGCCAGATAGATCAAAAACCGCACCGGCATATTGGAATTGTATGTACTCTGGTGCTCGTAGAGATTTAACGTCCCTGCCAGGATAAAAGCCAGATCGTTCTTCATGACCACGTAAACCGCGCTCTCGATCGTCACCACCTGCAGAGCAGATGCATCCCGATAATCCGTACCGTTCAATGCGTTGTATAACTGCAGGAGTGCCTCCCTGTCCTTGTCAAACAAGAAACGGAACAGTCTGTCCTTCGCGCTGCGACGGACTTTCTGGTAGCCGGTCCATTTGATATATCTGCCGGCAAACCGCCTGATACCGGCCGCGCCGCGTGTCAGTACACCTGCCCTTTCCCTGCGCCTTTCGAGTACCGCTTCTCTGCCAAAGTCGCTTCCTTCCTGTGATCTTAATGCTTTCTGTTCCTTTTGTGCCTTCTGCATTCTCTTCATCCTTACCTCCATTCCATATTCGGCAGAAGACTCCATCGGATTCCATATACAGCAGCACCTGCGCCTTTCCCCAAGTGCCTGCACACCCTTCTGTCCCTGCCCTGTTAAGTTATCATTAGAAAAATCTGACAGAAACTGTCGGAATGTGCGAAAAGCACACTTTTTAGAATTTCTCCGATGTATTTGTATGATTTTATCATAATTGATGATTGTTTATTTGTCAATTACTTCCGGTGATCATATATAACGAATCACCGTTACACGGAGTTGCTGTTCACGGTATCACAATTCTGTAAACTTAAAATCGTTTTCTTATTTTTATGAAGCTTCTTCCTGATTCCGCCATTTCTCTACCACACATAAGGCTGATCTATCGGCCACTCCTTGCCTATATTCGACAATTCCAGTGGTTTTTCGCCCTTCATATAATAGTAAATATCCAGCGCATCCGGGTTGCCGCCCTCACCGGTAAATCCCATTTGCAGCGTCTTTTGAGTGCTATCCAAAAGGGTCTGGGCAAGCTGCTCCGCACCGAACATAAAAAATTCTTCTTTCTGCGGGTCGGAAGGTCCGGTAAAGAGCGCAGAACTGTCCGCAAAGCAGACACTCATACCGCCTTTGCCGATGCTTACATCTTCAGCAAGAGTCATATCCCAGCCAGTCAATTCGGCAATCCCGGCGATCAGAATCTCTGGCGTCAAGCTGCCCTCGTAGGTCATGGGATACTCGGCAAATCCACCGTCCTTCGTACCGATATAGAGAATGGCTTCGCCTGTGACCGTATCCGACCGTTCTGACTGTTCCGGTTGCTCCGGCGACTTTGACTGCTCTGTCTTTTCAGTTTCTCCCTGTCCTTCCGCTATGAGCAGACCGTTTTCTGATAGATTGCTTTCGCTCTGCCCGCCCGAACAAGCGGAAAGTGTAAACAGCAACACAAATATCAGCGCAATGGACATAAATGTTTGTTGCTTTTGGTGTTTCATAGGCTCCTGAACTCCTTTCAAAACTTATTATTATTTCGTTGTATTCAACATAAAATAAAAATTTTCCAAAAGCAACAAAATCTACACAAGTGGTCATTTTTCTGCGCGAGTGGATGTTTCTTGCAGCTTACGCCGCGCCGGTTAAATAGAACTTTCTATCGTGTCTGCGGGAATATAAAGAAGATAAATCATCCTGAATGATGCATAACCCCCGCCTGCCTGTCATAGACTGATAAAAAAGAATTTCCATGGGGATATTTGTATGAGTTCCAAAACCAAAATCGTCGTGCTTCACGTAAAAGAATTAATATATACCGGAATCTTTGCCGTGCTCGGTATCCTTTTTATCGTTCTGCTCATCATCATGTTCCTTCCCAAAGAGGAAAAAAAGGAGACCATGTCCGCCGTCACGCAGACCACCACAAATTCTTATGTACCCGGTGTATATACGACGTCTCTGATCTTAAACGACAACGTTGTGGAGATTGAAGTGACCGTGGACGAAAAGAATATCAATTCCATACGGCTCATCAATCTGGATGAAGCCGTGGCGACCATGTATCCTCTGATCCAGCCTTCCTTCGAGGATCTCGCCCACCAGATCATCACCAACCAGAGTCTGGAGAACGTTACTTATCCGGACGAAAGTAAGTACACCTCCATGATCCTGCTGGATGCCATCACTACATCCTTAAATAAGGCGCTGGAAAACGAAGGCGATACTGACACCAGTGTCAGCACTCCATAAACCACCCTGGCCATTGCCCATATGGCAGCGGCTTGACAGATGCCTGCCTGTTGCAGCGTACAGGCGCTGCTTTTATTTCTCACAACTCCTCCACCTGTTTTTGCCAAATATCGGCGCAGGCATCGGAAGGCATCCGCAGATCTCCTCTGGGGGAGACTGCCACGCTGCCAACTTTAGGGCCGTCCGGCAGACAGGAACGCTTAAACTGCTGTGCAAAAAATCTCTTGTAGAAGGTTTTGAGCCATTTTAAGATAACGTCCTTTTCATACATATCCTGAAAGGATCTGCAGGCGATCCGGTAGATCTTAGCCGGCTCAAAACCGCACCGCAGCATATAATACAGGAAAAAGTCATGCAGCTCATAAGGCCCCACCAGATCTTCCGTCTTCTGCGAGATCACTCCGTCCACCGGCGGCAGAAGTTCCGGACTGACAGGCGTGTCAAGTACATCCAAAAGCACGTCCTTAAGTTCCTCATTGCCACAGGTATCCGCATAGTACTGTACCAAATGGCGCACCAAAGTCTTTGGTACACCGGCATTGACACCGTACATGGACATGTGGTCGCCGTTGTAGGTAGCCCATCCAAGCGCCAGTTCCGACATATCCCCGGTTCCGATGACCAGGCCCCCCGTGCGGTTTGCAAGATCCATCAGCACCTGGGTGCGCTCTCTCGCCTGCCCGTTCTCATAGGTCACATCGTGCTTCTCCATCTCCTGTCCGATATCTCCAAAATGCACCGTCACAGCTTCTTTGATATCCACTTCCTGCAACACTGCTCCCAGTGTACGTGCCAACTTGCAGGCATTATCGTAGGTTCTGTCCGTGGTGCCGAAGCAGGGCATGGTCACCGCCGTGATCTGCTGCCTGTCCAGTCCCAGCATATCAAAAGCCCGCACAGTCACCAAAAGTGCCAGCGTAGAATCCAGACCGCCGGAAACACCCACCACCGCCGAACGGCATCCGGTATGTTCGTATCTTTTCTTCAGACCGCAGGATTGGATTGATAAAATCTCCTCACAGCGCTTCGCCCGCTCCGCCTCATCTGCAGGCACGAAGGGTCTGGCCCCAAAGGTACGCTCCAGCGCCGTCTCTTCTTCTCCCATAGAAACGGGTATCACCAGATAAGCGCCGTTTCGCTTGGGCCGATAACTCATCATCCGCCGTCTCTCATGCTGCAGCCTGTGCAGATCCAGATCCGCATATACATTCTCCGGCACGAACAGCTTCGCCTGCGCCAGCATCGTCCCGTTCTCCGCGATCATATTGTGGCCGCCAAAGACAAGATCCTGGGTGGACTCTCCTTCTCCGGCGGAAGCATAGATATAACCTGCGATCAGTTTTGCACTGGAAGACTTCACCAGCATCTCCCGATACACATCCTTGCCTACTGTCTCGTCGGAGGCCGACAGATTCACCAGTACCGTGGCCCCCGCCAGCGCGTGCCGCGTACCCGGTGACAGCGGCGCCCACAGATCCTCGCACAGCTCACAGCCCACCGTCAGGCCGCGTACCCCATCCACCGCAAACAGGATATTAGTCCCCACAGGTACCTCTTTCCCATGAAAAAGATAAATCTCCGGCTCCTCATTGCCCGGCATGAAATGTCTGGCCTCATAGAACTCCGCATAAGAAGGAATATACCGCTTGGGGATAAAAGCCAGCACTTCTCCGTTCTGCAATACTGCCGCAATATTGTAGAGCTTATGCCCGATCTCCAGCGGCAGTCCTACAAACACAAGCGCATCGCTGCCCGCCGTAGCATCCGCCACCACCTCCAGTGCGTCCCGCGCCTGACTAAGAAGCAGCTCCTGCAAGAACAGATCCCCACAAGTATAACCAGTGATGCAAAGCTCCGGAAAAACGATGATCTTCGCTCCTTTAGCATACGCCTCCTTAAGCCCTTTACAGATCTCATCCGCATTGTACACCGGATCCGCCACCCGAATCTTTGGGGTCATCGCCGCCACTTTGATAAATCCATGTTTCATGAGTTGTACCGCCTCTCTGTATTCTCAATATTCCGACTTGTTTTTATTACCATCCGGATATACCAACTTGTTTTCATTATCATGCAGTCGTCATTGCATTCTATATCGTCCGCCCACTACGCCTTCCGGGAATGCGTATCGGTCTTTCGTGCCCGCTGGATCTTCTGCAGTTCTTCCACTGTAAACCTATAATCCGTATTGCAGAAATGGCAGTTCAACTCCACCTCTTTTCCCTCATCGATAAGTTCCTGCAGTTCTTTCTTACCCAGACTGATCAATACCTTCTCCACCCGCTCTTTACTGCAGTTACAGTGAAAGTCCACCGGCAGCCGGTCGGTAAATTCCACTCCCAGTTCACCCAGTACAGTTTCCAGGATCTGTTCCGGATTTTGGCCCTCCTCCAGCATGGTAGTGACGGGCGCCACTGCCGTCAGCTTCTTCTCCAGAGCCGCGATCACATGCTCCTCCGTAAAGGGCATCAGCTGCAGGATAAAACCGCCTGCCTGCTTTACCGTATTGTTCTTATCCATTAAAACGCCAAGCGCGACCACCGAAGGCACCTGCTCGGAAGCAGCAAAATAGTATGTCAGGTCGTCTCCGATCTCCCCGGTCTGCAGTGCCACCGTGGAACAGTAGGGTTCCTTCAATCCCATATCCTTGATGACCGTCAACGTTCCCTTCCCGATCACTCCGCCCACATCCAGCTTACCCGCGCTGTTAGGCGGCATCATCGCCTGCGGATAGTCTGCATATCCCTTCACATGTCCGCTTGCATCCGCCGTTACCGTCAATCCGTGCACCGGACCCCTGCCTATGACCTGCAGCGTCAGCAGATCTTTGTCCGATTTCAACATGCTGCCCATCATCACACCGCCGATCATCAATCTTCCTAACGCTGCCGTCACCACCGGGCTTAAATCGTGAGCATCCCTGGCATACTCCACCGTCTCCCTTGCCGTGATCGCAAATGCCCGAATCCGGGCATTCGCTGCCGTCGCCTTCACTATGTAGTCCGCCATGTTTTCCTCCATTCCGAAGTGTCACAGACTCCCGACCGAAAAATCAACGCATCCGTGTGATCTCTCAATCTTGCTGCCCTCTTGTTTCTCCTAAGTCTTAGTATGATACATCGCACCTTACATTATACACATCCATCAAGTCTAGTCACCCTTACGCGCCACCACATAAATGCGCTCGCTCACATCACTGACCGTCTCCCGTGTATCCGCATCCACCGCTTCCAGAAATACCATACCGGCTCGCTCCAGGAAATCCCGCATCTGCTCCAGCCGATAGCCCCTCTGGTAATGTGTTTCCTGAAACTTCTGATATGATCCGCCCTCTTCCTGCTTCCGGTCCGCTCCGGTAACCGCAGTGTCACCAGTCATCCCGGCATTTACTTTCACAAAGATCGTCAGATCATACTCATTGATCTCTTCCGCCTCATGATAATAGTTATCCCAGATAAAGCTGCAATCCTCCCGGTTCTCTGCAATGGTCGTATCGCCAAGGATCGTCTCGTATTTATAGACCGTATTGAAGTCAAAAAGGAAGACTCCTCCCGGAAAAAGATAGTTGTTGACCAGCCGGAAGGTCTGCACGATCTCCTCTTCCTCCAACAGATAATTGATAGAATCACATACGCAGACCACGGCGCCCACCGTGCCATATAATTCAAACTCCCGCATATCCTGCAGCAGGTACAGAATATCGAGCCCGGAGGCGTCTCTCTTCTCCATAGCGATCTGCAGCATCTCCTGCGCATTGTCTATTCCAATCATCTCATAGCCCCGCCCGGCCAGCAGCTGTGTCAGCGTTCCTGTCCCGCAGCCAAGATCCAGGATCGTGTTATGCTCCTGGTACAAGTTCTGTTTTATGACACCATCGTCGGTTTCTATGCTGTAGTTATTGCCGACCCCGGACTCTCCTGCAGCATGCGCGGTGCCGCAGCACGCCACACCGGCAGTATATCCGGCGGTGTCAATGCCCCCTGGCTGCCGGTACTTTTCCAGTATCTTTACTATATTCTCACACCATTCTTCATAGGGTGTAGCATCCATAAATATATCATATACCTGCGCAAAACCTGTGTATGCTTCCATGAGCAGACCTTATCCTATCTCTTCTTATCGTTCAGTCCTGTCTTTTCTCAATTATAAATTTTTTCCTAACCGTAATCAATACGTTTTTATCTCGAACTCTATCTCGCCCTCAAACCTTCCCGTCGCTTCCCCGATCCGCTCCACCGGAAAGACAAAAGTCGCATATTCTTCAAAAGCCCGGTCATTTCCCAGTGTTCCCACCTTGCTTCCGTTTACGTACAAGGTCGTCCTGTCCGGTTCGCCGATCACCTTCAGCTCCACCCACTCATCTGTAGGGAGCCTGTAATCCCAGGTATAGGTCCTGCCCTCTCTGGTGAAGCCCACACACCCGGTCTCCGGTTCCGCGGCGTAGAATGCCCATCTGCCGTAGGCACAGTCGCTCTCCGCGATGATCTGCCCGGTAGCGGCCTCAGCTTCTTGTTCCCGTCTTCCGTCACGTCCGCTGCCGCTTTCCGGCTTTCCGGATTCCGTCCTGTCAGCGCCACTGTCTGACTTTCCAGATTCCGCCCTGTCAGCACCGCTGCCTGGCTTTCCGGATTCCGCCCTGTCAGCAC
>CAMWLJ010000095.1 GCA_947175055.1 uncultured Lachnospiraceae bacterium
AGGGATTTGGGGAATAAGCTTAAAACCTATGTATAACAATTTCGGGAGATTAGGTAATAAGATTTCAGAAATTCTCAATCGTTTGACAAGCGAAGAATTTGAAATTAAAGTCGTAATACGAGAAGTGGATCACACGAGATACTTTTTGTATGAGCTGCCAGTCTTACGGCAACAATATATGCAATTAGAAAATGATGGCGTGATATAAGGGGTGATCATATGAAGAATATTATAATGTTAGAAGATAATCCTGCAAGGTTAAAAAATTTTATTGGTAATATAAATGAAGGAGAAAAGCCAGAAGGAATGGACATAGGGCAGGTTCTATACTACAATCCCAATTTGGAGCAAGACTCTGAGGAAATAACAGAATTAGAAAAGGAATTAAAGGTAGATGTGAAAGTAGTGAATCTATGGAACTTTGATGAAGTTCTAAATATTTTATATGCCCAGGAAAATAATCTTTTCATTTTTGATACAGACTTGAATGAGAAACTAGAGGAGAACGTTTTTTCTTACCGGATCAATGTCAGCTATGCCATGAGGAAAAAGGATGAGGATCGTATTTGGTTCTATACAGCAGCAGGCCCTGATTTTGAAAGAAATATTGAACAAGCGTTTTCGGGATATGTTATACCGGTAGATGTGGATGAAGATCAACAGCTAGATCTGAAGTGGAGAGATTGTGAATCATTTCAAAGGGCGATCAACGGAGCGGGAGGAGTTTGAACGATTTGACCAAGAAAATGTACTACTATACATCTACGGAAACGATGCAGAAAATTTTGCAGAATGGAAATATATGGGCCACCAATCTTGCATACATGAATGATGAAAGGGAAATCTCCAATGGCCTTGATGAAATCAGATCGATATTATTGGATTTGCCGAAGGTGGGAGAATGGCTAAAAAAGCATCCGGAAGTGAATATAAGTGAAAGTGCTTACGAGAAGTTAGAGCCAAAGAAGGATAAACTTTGAAACAGAAGAGTGGCCACCGTTTCGGATAGGATATCGAACTGATAAGCATATTTTAAAACCGTATCTGGATGTTGCTTGTGAAAATGGTTGGCCGGTTACAGCGGTGATGGTAGGCCCAGGCTTTAATCAGCAGGTAGTCTTTGACAGTCTTAAGTTTTTCTTGAACCACGAAAAGGTCAGAAGCAGTGCGCTGAGGTCGTCGTTGCAATGGCAGGCTCACATAGCGGGATACTTTTCAGAAATGGAGCAGGACTTAAATGGGTTAGAGCCTTCCGTAAAAGAAAAGCAAAAGAAATTATATGATTGGCTAGGTGCACTGAAGGAAGAAGAATTTGAAGATGGAAGATATTCCATACATATATTAGAGGCATTTACCGCCTGCTAACAGATCGAAGATTAAGCCCCGGCTCTCCGTTGGTAGCCCCAACAGAGAATCCGGGACTTATTTGTATAATCTGCACAATTCCACAATCCACAATCTGTGAAAAACGGCGAAGTTTCAATTCACCTCTTGCAAAATATTCGGCAAGGTTATATACTTAACCCATGAAAACGGAAACGTTACCGAGAACGATGCCGATACCGTTACCGACATCGGTACCGATAACGTTACCGCACATAATAAACACTCATGAAAGAGAGGGAAACAATATGAAAAAGAAACTGGTAAGCGCATTATTGTGTGCAGCTATGGTTTCGTCCTTGCTTGCAGGATGC
This sequence comes from uncultured Lachnospiraceae bacterium, assembly GCA_947175055.1. Classification (GTDB taxonomy): domain Bacteria; phylum Bacillota; class Clostridia; order Lachnospirales; family Lachnospiraceae; genus UBA3282. The sequence goes on from CAMWLJ010000095.1 coordinate 1,698, forward strand.
GGCGGTTCTGATGCGCCGGCTGCAGATTCCGGCTCAGATGCAGGTACAGAGACACCGGCTGCGGATGCAGCAGGAGATTCTGCGGCAGCATCCAGTGATTACAGCGGAACAGTACGTATGCTGAACTTCAAGCCCGAGATTTCGGATGCGATGCAGGAAGTAGCAGCAGCCTACACGGCTGAGACAGGCATTGACGTACAGATCGAGACAGCGGCTTCCGGACAGTATGAGTCCACATTGACAGCAAGAATGGACAGCTCCGAGGCGCCTGGCATCTTCGTAGTAGAGAACGTAACGGCGCTTGGTAACTGGAAAGAGTACTGCCGTGACTGGTCTGACACAGAGCTTTACTCTTATGTAACAGATCAGAAGTACACGATGCAGGAAGACGGCAAGGTTCTGGCACTGTGCTATGTGTTGGAAGGCTGGGGCATCATCGTTAACAGCGAGATCACAGATGCATATTTTGCATCCCCGAATAAATCCACAGAGTATACTTCTTTGGATGAACTGTACACCTTCGATGCACTGAAGGCGGTTGTAGAGGATATGACAGCACTGAAAGACGAACTGGGCATCCAGGGCGTATTCGGTTCTACTTCTTTGAAACAGGGTGATGACTGGAGATACCAGACACATCTGATGAACATCCCGCTTTACTGGGAGTGGGGCGCAGACGTTGATATCAACGGCGCAGTTCCGGAGTTCACTTTTGCAAATGCAGAGAACTTCAAGAATATCCTTGACTTGTACCTGAACAACTCCGTGATCGAGCCGAGCCTTGTTGGTACGAGAACAGTTGACGATTCCATGGCTGAGTTTGCACTTGGACAGTGTGCTATGATCCAGAACGGTGACTGGGCATGGAATACGATCTTGAACACAGAGGGTAAGGTTGTACAGGATGACAAGGTTCGCTTCATTCCGATCACATCCGGTGCAGCTGGTGAGGAGAATATGGGTCTTTGCGTAGGCGGTTCCCAGTCCTTCTGCATTAACTCTCAGCTTCCTGAGGAAGATCAGCTGGCAGCGATCGACTTTCTGACATGGTTGTTCTCTTCTGAGACAGGTAAGAACCTGGTAGCACAGAAGCTGCAGCTTGTAACACCTTTCTCCTGCATGGAAGGCGCAGAGTACACCAATCCGCTGTTCGGCAGCGAGGCAGCGATCTCCGCAGCAGGTAAGACTGCATACAGCACGACCTGTAACCTGATTCCTGACCAGACATGGAAAGACAGCTTCGGTGCAAGCCTGCTTATGTACGCTCAGGGTCAGAAGACATGGGAAGATGTTGTTGCAGACGCTGTTTCCGAGTGGGCTGTTGAGAGAGACATCACCAACGCGGCTAACGGCAACTAGTGCACTGACCACATTACATTCGGTTTGCACGCTGGGAATGACACCGAAGGTATAATAGCTTTTGCGTGACGAGAGCGCTTTGTTTTATGGTACGCCAGAATATAGCAGCCATTTGAATAAGGCGCTCTTTTTATATGATCCGTGTCCGCCTTTTTCTATAGGAAACGCTTACGACATTACGAGACTGCGAAGCAGATCTCGCAGACGAGCCTGGCTCGTTTTTTTACGGCGTTTTGTTGAGGAGAGGATTTGGGCAAGGATACGAATGTGTTAGAAGAATCAGTAAGATGTGTGAAGTATATGGGGAAAGGAGAGAACCATGCAAAAAAACTATAAAAAGTATTTTCCGATTTTTGTACTTCCAACATTGTTGGCATTTATCATTGCATTTGTGATTCCCTTTTTTATGGGACTGTATCTGTCTTTCTGTAATTTCAAGACGATCGGTTCTGCAAAATGGGTGGGGTTATCCAACTATCTGTATGTGTTCCGTGACAGTGCCGGATTTCTTTCGGCATTATGGTTTACCGTCAAGGTAGCTATTGTGGGCGTTGTCTCCACGAATGTGCTGGCATTTGCACTGGCGCTGCTTTTGACGAAGGGGCTTAAGGGCACTAACGTATACCGTACGATCTTCTTCATGCCGAACCTGATCGGTGGTATCATCTTAGGTTATATTTGGCAGCTTTTGTTAAATGGTATTTTGATCCGCGTGGCAGGCGTGGACCTGACATTCAATTCGACTTTTGGTTACTGGGGTATCATTATTCTGTATAACTGGCAGAAGATCGGTTATCTGATGATCATCTATATCGCAGGGATTCAGTCCATTTCGGGCGATATTCTGGAGGCGGCGAAGATTGACGGCGCAAATTATGTGCAGACTTTAAAGAAGATTATCATCCCGCTTGTTATGACATCCATCACTACCTGTACTTTCCTGGCTTTGACAGACTGCTTCAAGATGTATGACCAGAACCTGGCTCTGACAGGCGGTGCACCTGCAAACCAGACGGCGATGCTCGCGATGGATATCTTCAATACTTACTACAACCGTACAGGTTTTGCCGGCGTAGGCCAGGCCAAGGCAGTCGTATTTACGGTGCTGGTACTTGTTATCTCGTTGATACAGCTTCGGATCACACAGTCCAAGGAGGTGGAGTAAGATGCAGGAAAAGAGAAAAACAGCAAATATACTCGTTTATGTTATCCTTACGATTTTGTCAGTGATATTCATCATTCCGATTGCATTGGTGATCATGAACTCTTTGAAGAATAAGCTGTATATTTCAACTTCGCCCTTTGCGCTGCCCAACAGCGAAAGCTTTCGAGGCCTGAAGAACTATATAGAGGGTCTGACGAAGATTCATTTTATGGACAGTATCGGATATTCCCTGTTTATCACAGTGGTTTCCGTTATCATGATCATCGTTTTCTGTTCGATGACAGCATGGTATATAACCAGAGTGAAGAATAAGCTTACATCCTTTATTTACTTTATGTTTATTGCAAGTATGGTAGTGCCGTTCCAGATGGTCATGTATACGATGACCAAGGTGGCGAATATGACGCACCTGGACAATTTCGTGGGCATTAACGTACTGTATCTGGGATTCGGATCCAGTATGGCGGTGTTCATGTTTACCGGTTTCGTGAAGGGTATTCCGATCGAGTTGGAAGAGGCCGGACTGATCGACGGCTGCAATCCGCTGACCATGTTTGTCAAGGTGGTATTCCCGGTTCTGAAACCGATCTCCATCACGATCGCCATCCTGAATGCGATGTGGATTTGGAACGACTTCCTGCTTCCGTACCTGATCATCGGAACGAAGTACAGGACCATCCCGGTTGCAATCCAGTACCTGCGAAGCGGTTATGGTTCTATTGACTACGGCCACCTGATGGCGACCATTGTGATCGCGCTGATCCCGATCGTTATCTTCTATTTTATGTGTCAGAAATATATCATCGAAGGTATTGTGGCAGGCGCCGTTAAGGGTTGATCAAGGCCCATTGTTGGCAGAATGTCAGGAGGCATTCTGCCAAATTTATATCCTCATTTATATGTTTGGCAAAGCTTATTTGGGAAGAGGGTATAATATGTTTGGACGCTTGTCGAATAGGAGGAAAATTTGTAATTTTGTCTTGCGGGAATGAGGGGAAACGTGTAGAATGGAAACGATACCGATACCATTGTGAAAGGATTGTTGCAGTCATGAGAAAAAGTGGAATTTTATTACCTGTATCGAGTATTCCGTCCGGATACGGGATTGGCACATTTTCTAAGCAGGCCTATGAGTTTATAGATTTACTGGAGAAGGCGGGACAGTCCTACTGGCAGATCCTTCCGTTGGGACCGACAGGGTATGGAGATTCTCCTTATCAGTCTTTCTCCACTTTTGCGGGGAATCCCTACTATATCGATCTGGAAACCCTGATCGAAGAAGGATATCTGACAGAAGAAGATTGTGTAAAATATGATTTTGGGGATAATGAAAGATATATTGATTATGAGAAGATCTACCTGTCCAGATTTAAAGTGTTGAAGACGGCTTTTCTCAACAGCCATCTGGAGCAGGAGAAGGCTTACCAGGACTTTGTGGAGGAGAATGGCTACTGGCTTGACGATTACGCGCTTTATATGGCGGTGAAGAATTCCTTTGAGGGGAAGAGCTGGAGCGAGTGGGATGAGGATATCAAGCTCCGCAGGCCGGAGGCCATGAAGACATACCGCGAGGAATATGCGGAGGAAGTGGAGTTTTATAAGTTTCAGCAGTACCTGTTCGCGAAGCAGTGGTCTGCACTGAAGGCATATGCGAACGAGAAGAAGATACAGATCATCGGTGATATCCCGATTTATGTGGCGTTTGACAGTGCGGACACCTGGGCCAACCCGGAACTGTTCCAGCTGGACGATACGCTGACACCTGTGGCAGTGGCTGGCTGTCCGCCGGATGCTTTTTCGGCGACGGGGCAGCTGTGGGGGAATCCTCTGTACCGCTGGGAGTATCATAAAGAGACGGAGTATGCCTGGTGGATGAAGCGGATCGCCTACTGCTATAAGTTGTATGATGTGGTGAGGATCGATCACTTCCGTGGATTTGACGAATATTATTCGATCCCATACGGCGATACAACGGCGGAATTCGGACGTTGGGAGGCCGGTCCCGGCTACGATATTTTCAAGAAGATGAAAGCGAAGTTGGGGAATAAGGCCGTGATCGCAGAGGATTTGGGATTCTTGACTGATACGGTCATTAAACTCGTGAAGAAGACCGGTTATCCGGGCATGAAGATATTGCAGTTCGCTTTTGATTCCAGGGAAGAGAGCGATTATCTGCCGCATAATTACGATAAGAACAGTATCGTATATACAGGGACACATGACAATGACACGACAGTCGGCTGGTATACGCAGCTGAACCGCAAGGATAAGGCGTTCGCCAGGAAATACCTGAATATCCGCAGCAGTAAGGATGCGCAGTGGGCGTTCATCCGCGCGGCAATGGCCAGTGTATCCGATACCTGTGTGATCCCGATGCAGGATTATCTGGGGCTGGGCACGGAGGCGAGGATCAATATGCCTTCCACGCTGGGGACGAACTGGAAATGGAGGATGCTGCCGGGAGAGTTTACGCAGGAGTTGGCGGAGCGCATCTATGATATGACCAGATTATACAGCAGGGTATAGATTGACGCCCTTTTCCTCTATTCCGAAGTGTTTTACGTTGAGGTCGCAGGCAGAATTTCAGATTCTGTCCTGCGATCAATAGAATTTATGCAGCCTTTGTAGTGTAGGGACTTGCTTCGGAGCGGCGGAGTATAAAGTATAGAGAAGGGGAAGCGATGACGTATGGCAGAGATAACGATCAAGGATATTGCAAAAGAATGCGGCGTGGGGGTCAGCACGGTTTCGCGGGCGCTGAACAATCATCCGGATATCAACCCGGAGACCAGAAAGAAGATTCTGGAGGTGATCGAGCGGACCGGCTTTATTCCCAATAACAGTGCACGCAATCTAAAGCGTACGGACGCCAAATGTATAGCCATGCTGGTAAAAGGCATCACGAACCCCTTTTTCAGTAAGATGATAGAGATCATCGAGGATGAGGCGAAGCGCAAACGCTATGCACTGGTACTGCGGCATGTGGAAGCGCAGGAGGATGAACTGGATGTGGCGTTGGAACTGGAGAAGGAGAAGCGGCTGCGGGGTATCGTATTCCTGGGCGGCATGTTCCGTCACTCACAGGAGAAGCTGGAAAAACTGAAGGTGCCATATATTTTCTGTGCTATCAGTGTTGAAGCTTTCGAGCAGGCCGGAGAGGTGAAATTTTCCAATATCGCGGTGGATGACTGTCTGGAGAGCAAGAAAATGACGGAATATCTGCTGGATCTGGGCCACAGGCGAATCGCCTTCATCACGGAGAATCTGGATGAGACCATCGGGCGCAGCCGTATGGAAGGGTATTGGAGCGCGTATGTGGAGAGAGGCCTGGAGGTGCCGGAAGATTTGATCTGTTATGTGCAGGAGGACGTAGATCATTATTGCATGGAAAACGGCTATCTGACGACGAAGAAGCTGTTGCAGTCGAAACGTGAAGTGACGGCGATCTATGCGGCGGCGGACTCTCTGGCCATCGGCGCCTGCCGGGCAGTTCTGGAGGCTGGACTGCGCATTCCGGAGGATATCTCGGTGGCAGGTTATGACGGGATGGAGATCGGGGAATATTATAATCCGAAGCTGACCACGATCAAGCAGCCCGTGGAAGAGATGGCCAAGGAAGCCATCCAACTGCTGTTTGACGTGATCGCCGGACTCAAGGAACACCAGCAGATCATCTTCTCCGCAGAGCTGGTGGAGAGAGAATCTACGACAAGGCTGCATGGTGACTGACACTAGCGGTTGAGTAAATGTAAATTTGGAAACGGTATCATTCTAGAAGATTTTCCGGCTGAGTACGGAATTATGGTAAGCCGGATTCTTTGTTACATCTTGATCAAACCAGTCAAGCGGCAGGAAAGCGTTGGCCATGGCCTCATTCGGGAATTCTACCTCGGCAATGATGAGAGGGGAAAAGGGAGGCTCAAAAAGATCAAGTTCTACAAATAGACCGACATGGTCAATGTTTTCAGTATAATCCGCCGTAAATGTTGGATGCTCAATCGGTATGACATAACGTTTCTTGGATATTACATTACCATCTGCCTTTTCGCGCAGATGGTAATAAGAATCTTGATTTAAGGGGAGATTATACTCTTCTCTTGCGAGCAGGCCTTTACCCTTATAAGTCAGGTAGTATTCATCATCCTGACGGCGGATCCTGACTACCGGATCAGTGTTAAGGTAAGCTTGCTCTATCTTATGGCAGGGATAGTCAGCCAGATCTTGCGGCAGATTTTTGACGGTAAATTTTCTCTCGATTTCCATAATGGCTCCTGTTTGTTGTTATTCCCGCGAGCAACGAGCCGAGTGGCTGCTTGCAGCGGGGGCTTTGCTTGTTAATGTTGCAATGTCAGTTGGTGCTGTCAGGTTATGTAAGGTTAATTTCTGGCGGCGCCGCTTTGCGGTTCATGACTGAACTGTTATGACGATTATAACAAAGGCAGGACAGGGTGTAAAGCGGTGCTGTAGTCCTTGCTATTTAAAGAATTGTTGTGTATGATTATTTTATAGTTAACGCCATTAGAAATTTCGTTCTCGGCCTTGTGGGAGCTGCCGTAGTTACTATTCACGGTGTCCTGCACCCTGCTGCAGGGCATCCGGCCAATAACTTAACGGTTTCAGGCATCCAGCCCCTCGCCGAAGGCGATTTGGAATAGGCTGGATGTGTTACAGTTTGCGACCGGTTAGGCCGTGAACTGTAACCTGCCGTATACGGTTTTTGCGAAAGCCGGAAATAGAAATTTGTTATGCCGTTTCCTATAGTATATAATATAGAAGAGCGGAGGAAATGAGCAATGAGCAAAGTAGCAGTTTTTTTTGCAACGGGATATGAAGAGATCGAAGCATTGACGGTGGTGGACATCCTGCGCCGGGCAGATGTGGAGACGCCGATGGTATCTATTACACAGGAACGCAGCGTGACAGGTTCTCATTCGATCTCGGTTGCGATGGATGCGGTATTGACAGATATAAATTTTGATGAACTGGATATGATCGTACTGCCGGGCGGCGGTCTGGGTACGCAGAATCTGGAGGCTTGTGAGGCTTTGATGGCGCAGGTAGATGCGTTCGTGGCGCAGGGCAAACCGGTGGCGGCTATCTGTGCGGCGCCGAGCATTCTGGGACATAGAGGTTTTCTGAAAGGAAAGAAGGCTTGTTCTTATCCTTCTTTTGAGAGTCATCTGGAAGGTGCTGAGGTGATGCACCAGCCGGCGGTCATAGACGGCAACATCGTTACCGGGCGCGGTATGGGTGCGGCTGTGCCTTTTGCCCTGGCAGTGTTAGAGAAACTGCAGGGTGCGGATGCGGCACGGAAGATGGCAGCACAGATCGTATATGAAGCGTAATGGTTTATAATTTTGCGGAAGATGTGGCAGCTGAAAACCGCATCGGCATATTGGAGACTATGTGCTTGCGGTACGGTTTGCGGATGTCAAGATCGTGGCAAAATTTACCATAATATTTTCATTCTATCCGAACATACTAACATCAAGATAAGCGATAAAGTAAACGCTTTAACAGACAACGAGATTCCAATCCGAATCGCAGCGTCTTTCAGATCAGTCACAAAGATCTATGAAGATTTAAGATTCATAAAGATCTGAGATTTAAGATTTGAAAGAGGCAGAAGTATCTGGGATAAGCGTATAAACGGCAGCGCTTATCTCAATAATATAGATTAT
>CAMWLJ010000096.1 GCA_947175055.1 uncultured Lachnospiraceae bacterium
TGAAATTCTGCTCGCGTCCTCAGCGTAAAACGCTTCGGAATGGAGGAAAAAATGAAACATATCATATGAATTGTTGCAACACAGACTACAAATATGCTATAATGACTATACAATAATCCAATGGAAGGGATGAGTGATATGAAATTTATTATTGTTGGAAAGAATATTGAAGTAACAGAGGGGTTAAGAGCAGCAGTAGAGGACAAGATTGGCAAGCTGGAGAAATACTTTACGGCGGAGACGGAAGCACATGTTACCTTAAGCGTTGAGAAGGACAGGCAGAAGATAGAAGTGACGATCCCGGTGAAGGGTAATATCATTCGTTCCGAGCAGGTCAGCAGTGACATGTATGTATCCATCGATCTGGTGGAAGAGATCATCGAGCGGCAGCTTAAGAAATATAAGAATAAGCTGATCGATAAGAAACAGTCGTCACCGTATTTCCGGCAGGAGTTTATTGAGAAAGATTACATGGATGACGAGGAAGTACAGATCCTGCGTACCAAGAAATTCGATATCAAGCCCATGTATCCGGAAGATGCCTGTGTGCAGATGGAGCTTCTGGGCCACAGCTTCTATGTGTTCTGCAATGCGGAGACGGATCAGGTTAATGTGGTGTATAAGCGCAAAGGCAATACCTATGGACTGATCGAGCCGGAAGTTTAAACGGTTCCGTATTTGATGTAGTCGATGAATTGAAGAAGAAAGCGCTCAATTTGAGTATGGATGGTCATGCGGCTCGCCGGACGGCGGGCTGAGCATGATGGAAGTTTAGGAAGAAGCGTCGCCCTGTCAGCAGTGACAGGGTGATGTTTTGTTAAGGAGTGGTTATGTTGAGTTTGACTGCGGTTTTACATATCTGCTTTGCGCTGGCCTGTATCTTGTGGCTGGCAGGATACTTTAAAGCGAGTCTGGTGGAAGTAATGCCGGTATTTATCTGTGTGCTGGTGCTTGTACTGTATGGGCTTGCGATGCTGCATCATCTGTCCTGGATCGACGAGATCGCGGGGGGCGTGATCGGGCTGTCCGTGGCGTGGATCGCGAGCCGGAAGAAGGAACAGAGGACAGAGATCTTCAGGATGTGTCTTCGGAAGATGGGAGAACCGTCCTTTCTTACGGCTGTCCTTTTACTGCTAGCGGTGGTGCTGTGCACGTCGGGCAAGGTGGTGTCCTGGTGGGACGACATCAATTTCTGGGCGGCGGATGTGAAATCCTTGTATTATCTGGACGGTTTTGCAGGGAAATATGGAAATGTAGCCCCGGAATTCGGAGATTATCCGCCTGGCGGGCAGTTGATCAAGTGGTGGTTTCTGCATTTTGATCCCCGGGATTTCAGGGAAGGACTTGCTTTTGCGGGTTACTATGTGATGAATCTGGTGTTCCTGCTGCCGCTGCTGCGCGGTCTGAAGGGCAGGAATCCCATCGTCATGGTTCTGATGGCGGCGGCGCTTTGGTTTTTCCCGAGTATTGCGGAAGTGTACGGGTACGACGGCTTCTGCGCGGATCTGACTATGGCTTGTATCTATGGCGGATTTCTGTGGGCCGTGACGGATCAGGAGAGGGAAGCCGGAGATGCCGGTAAGGGGGAGTTGTTTTACTATGGCAGGCTGGGCCTTTATCTGGGGGTGCTGGTACTGGTCAAATCCGTCGGGTTCGTGTGGGCGCTGTTCGGGCTGCTTTTCCTGGTGCTGCATCGTCGAAGTGTCATGGAACATAGACAGCGAGACGGTGTCCGGATGGAAGCAGGAGGCAGGGAGCGGCATCGTCAGGCAGGGAGGACGAAAGCCCTGCTGCTGACGGCCGGGCTTCCATTGCTGACGGGCGTAAGCTGGATGCTCTTCTGCCTGCTGATGCGGCGGATCACGAAGACCACCGCCACTGCGGTCAAGTATATGACCACTGACGAGTACGGTATTTCCGGCTATACAAGAGAATTTGCGGCTGCTTTCCTGCGGGCTTTTGTGAGTTCCCCGCTGCATAAGGAGCGGAGTATCGTCATCGACTTGACACCTCTGGGGCTGTATCTGTGTGTATGCCTGGTGGTGATTCTTTTCTACAAGATGCATTTACTGCCGGAGAAGACAGGCCGGCTCGTGCTTGGCTTCAGCATGGTCAGCGGAGCGGTGTTCTATGGGATCATATTCCTGGCTCATATCACGATCTTTGCCACCGAAATCCAGTATCTGGAGCCGTCAGGGATGATCTCCTCCATCGAGCGCTATGGTGCGCCGTTTACCATCGGGACGCTGCTTTTTCTGGCAGCGATCTGGCTGCGCCACGGGGATCGTTTTTTTATAAAAGATAGGCTGCCGCACTTTTTACAATGTTATGGCGCGTGCTTGGGGTTTATTTTGTTCGTGGCATTGACAGCGGGCTATCAAGTTGGGTATCATGGTCTCATTGGCTATCGCGGCGATGTGGGGATCTGCCTGCAGGAGCGGGCGGATATGATTGGTGCGGACGAGATGCAGTTTCTGAAAGTCTTGCGTTCGTCGCCGATGCTCTTGGAAACGGCAGACGGTGCACGGGTCTGTTATATCAGGCGGGGGGATGCGCCCCGCTGGGTGAATAACAGTTATCTGGGGTATGAGGCATCGCCGGTGTCTGTCGTATACCGCAGTGTGAACCTGGAAGATGCGCCGACAGACTGGATGGTGCAGGAGATCAGGGCTTCCCACGCCGGGTACCTCTATGCGGAGGAGACGGAAGCAGATGCGGGCGCTGTCTTTGACGAGATCACGGAGACGGGTGGGTTTGCCTGCGGGGTGCTGTATAGGATCGTGGACGAAGGCGGCATGCTCCGTTTGGTAAGTGTTGACGATCAGCATTAGGCGAACCGGCTTTGGAACCTTGGAGATAGAAAGGGGCGTTTTATGCCTTCTTATTATGAGATACCGGTGATCATACCTTCTTATGAGCCGGATGAAAAGTTAATAACACTTCTTGCCGCGTTGCAGGATGCGGGCATCCGGCACGTGATCGTGGTGGACGACGGCAGCGGGGAGCAGTATGCGTCCTTCTTTACCCGGGCGGCGGCCTTTACGAACTGTGAGGTGCTGCGCCATGCGGTGAATCTGGGTAAGGGCAGGGCGCTCAAGACGGCCTTTAACCATTGCTTGCTCACCTACGGCGGCACGTCCGGCGAAAGGAGCACAGGGAAGACCGGGAGCGCCATGCCGGGCTGCGTGACGGCGGATTCGGACGGGCAGCATACGCCGGCGGATATTCTGGCCTGTATGCGGAAGCTGTGGGAGAACCCGGAGAGCCTGATCCTGGGCTGTCGGGATTTTGATGGGCCAAAGGTGCCTGCAAGGTCATCTTTCGGCAATAAATGTACCAGACAGGTATTCCGTTATCTGCTGGGGCTTTCGGTGTCGGATACCCAGACAGGGCTGCGAGCTGTTCCAACTTTTTTCATGGAAAAACTGATGGAGGTTAAGGGAGAACGTTTCGAGTATGAGACCAATATGCTGATCGAGACGAAAAACCTTACGATCCCGATCCTGGAAGTGCCGGTGAAGACGATCTATATCGAAGAAAACAGGACCAGCCATTTTAACCCGATCAGGGATTCTCTGCGGATCTATCTGGTGTTCGGGAAGTTCCTGTTCTCGTCCCTGTCTTCCAGCGTGGTGGATCTGCTGCTCTTTCATCTGTTCTGCACCCTGCTGCACACGCAGGAGGGCGGGTTGTGGGGGCTGCCCTACATCATCATAGCGACGGTGTTTGCGCGGGTGATCTCCGCCGTCTATAACTTCCTGATCAACTATAAAGTGGTGTTTCAGAGTAGCGAGAGGATGGCGGTCACGGCAGCCAAATATTTCCTGCTGGCGGTCTGCCAGATGATGTGCAGCGCTTTGCTGGTCAACGGTCTGTACGGCCTGCTTGGCGGTGTGGAAGTGGCTGTGAAGATGCCGGTGGACGTGTTCTTGTTCTTCGTCAGTTTTCTTTTCCAGAGAGAGTTTGTATATCGTAAAAGATAGCGCCTATGGCTTTGCCCTAAAGCGATACGGCGAAAAGGCGGCCCCGCAGGCTGACATAACCTGCGGGGTTTTTTCATATACATAACCGTGACAGGAACAGAGACGATGGAATGCGGGAGCCTATATGAGAAGGAATGGGGACAGTCAGGAACGCGCGGGAAAGTGGATCATCAGGATCGAGCTGATCGTTTTGATGGCCTTTGTGTGTGCGGCGGTGAGCAGGGAACTGCGGGATCGGTCGGTGAGGCAGACAGGGCAGGATGAGGAGATGGCCGGCGGGTGGACTTCGGAGAACGGGGAAGCCATAGAAGTATCTGCCACCGGCAACTATATCAAGTGGGTGGAGTTCCATGCCACCTGCGAGGCGCTGGCGGCGGCCTACGAGTTGGATGTGGCCAGCTGTCAGGAAGAGGTGCATGTGAATTGGATCGAACTTCTGGCTTACGTGGGGGCGAAGCACGGCGGGAAGTTTGACAGAAACAGCGTGCGGGAGATTGAGGCGGCAGCAGGGGAGCTTCGGGGCCAAGAGACCACGATGGAGAAGTTGACAGAGGATATGGAATATTATGAATATTATCTGGAGGCCTATACGGCAGTGCTCTCGGGGATGGTGGGGGAATTTTCCCTTATGGAGGACGGAAAGTGGAAGCGGTACTACGGGCTGAAAGCCTTTTCCCCGATCGCGAAAGGGTTTGACTACAGTCACTACGATGATTTCGGATCTTCCAGGAGCTACGGCTATTCCAGACCCCATCTGGGGCATGACATGATGGGGCAGATCGGCAGCCCGATCATCGCGATCGAGTCCGGCGTTGTGGAGGCGCTGGGCTGGAACCAGTACGGCGGCTGGCGCATCGGTATCCGCAGTTTTGACGGCAAGCGGTACTATTACTATGCGCATCTGCGGCAGAATTACCCTTATGCGGAAGGACTCGAGCAGGGAGATGTGGTCACGGCCGGAGACGTGATCGGCTACATGGGGCATACAGGCTACAGCACGAAAGAGAACGTGAATAACATCGAGACCGTACATCTGCACTGGGGGTTACAGCTGATCTTCGACGAGTCTCAGAAGGAGGGGAATAATGAGATCTGGATCGACTGTTTTGAGCTGACGAAATTCCTCTATCGCAACCGCAGTGAAGCTGCCAAGGTAGGGGATACGAGGGAATGGCGGCGGGTGCAGGAGATGCAGGACCCGGCGGTAGAAAAGCATTGCAAAAAAGATACCCCTATGATACAATAAGTGCAGCTGACAATGATAAAAAAATAACAATCGTTGTCAATCTTGTAATGTAAAGTTTTATCTAACAAAAATACCAAAATGGAGGAGAAGAAGATGGCAAAAAAAGTTGTTTTGGCGGGTGCCTGCCGTACAGCTATCGGCACTATGGGTGGGGGCTTGAGCACAACACCGGTAGCAGAGCTCGGCGCAATCGTAATCAAAGAAGCATTGAACAGGGCAGGGGTAGCTCCTGATCAGGTCGATCACGTGTATATGGGTTGTGTAATCCAGGCGGGACAGGGTCAGAACGTTGCACGTCAGGCTTCCATTAAGGCAGGACTCCCGAATGAGGTTCCGGCAGTTACCATCAACGTGGTATGCGGTTCCGGGTTAAACTGTGTTAACATGGCAGCACAGATGATCCAGGCCGGCGATGCCGATATCGTAGTTGCGGGCGGTATGGAGAATATGTCCATGGCACCTTATGCAGTTCCTCAGGGACGTTACGGTTACAGAATGAACAACGGTACACTGGTAGATACCATGGTGAATGATGCACTGTGGGATGCTTTCAATAACTATCATATGATCAAGACGGCTGACAATATCTGTGAAGAGTGGGGCCTGACACGCGAAGAGCTGGACGAGTTCGCACTTAAGAGCCAGCAGAAGGCAGAAGCAGCACAGAAGAACGGCGCTTTTGACAAAGAGATCGTACCTGTTATGGTCAAGAAGAAGAAAGAAATGGTAGAGTTCAAGGTAGACGAGGGACCGAGAGCCGGCTCCACCATCGAAGGACTTCAGAAGCTGCGTGCGATCAATCCGGGCGGATTCGTTACGGCAGGTAACGCTTCCGGTATCAACGACGGTGCGGCAGCTATCGTTGTGATGAGCGAGGAGAAGGCGAAAGAATTGGGCGTTAAGCCGATGGCTACTTTCGTTGGCGGTGCTCTGGCAGGCTGCAGACCGGAAGTTATGGGTATCGGTCCTGTTCCGGCTACACAGAAGGTTATGGCTAAGACAGGTTATAAGATCGAAGACTTCGATATCATCGAGGCGAACGAGGCATTCGCTGCACAGTCCGTAGCAGTTGGTAAGGAGCTTGGCATTGATGTTGACAAGCAGCTGAACCCTAACGGCGGTGCAATCGCGTTAGGACACCCGGTAGGAGCTTCCGGATGCCGTATTCTCGTGACACTGCTGCATGAGATGGAAGCGAAGGATGCGAAGAAGGGTCTTGCAACTCTGTGTATCGGCGGCGGCATGGGATGCGCAACGATCGTCGAGAGAGACTAATGTGAGAATGTCTGCAATGCGGCACGCTCCGCACGGACAACATATTTAATAAGGAGACGCATAAATGGAATTTGTATTATATGAAGTAAAAGGACAGGTTGGTGTCATCACCATCAACCGTGAGAAGGCGCTGAATGCCCTGAATTCTGCAGTGCTGGAAGAGTTGGACAAGACTCTGGACGGCGTGGATCTTAACGCAGTACGCTGCCTGATCCTGACAGGTGCAGGCCAGAAATCTTTCGTAGCAGGCGCGGACATCGGTGAGATGAGCACTCTGACTAAGGCAGAAGGCGAAGCGTTTGGTAAGAAGGGCAATGATGTGTTCCGTAAGCTGGAGACTTTCCCCATTCCCGTGATCGCGGCAGTCAACGGATTTGCGTTGGGCGGTGGCTGTGAGATCTCTATGAGCTGCGATATCAGAATCTGCTCCGACAATGCAGTGTTCGGACAGCCTGAAGTGGGCCTGGGTATCACACCCGGCTTCGGCGGCACCCAGAGACTGGCAAGGATCGTAGGGCCTGGTATGGCGAAGCAGATGATCTACACGGCAAGGAACATCAAGGCTGACGAGGCACTTCGGATCGGTCTCGTGAACGCAGTTTATCCGCAGGAAGAGCTGATGGCAGCAGCGGAGAAGATGGCGGCAGGTATCGCGAAGAATGCGCCGATCGCTGTTCGCAACTGCAAGAAAGCGATCAACGACGGTCTGGAAGTAGGCATGGACGAGGCGATCGTGATCGAGGAGAAGCTGTTTGGCGACTGCTTCGAGACAGAAGATCAGAAGTACGGCATGGCCTTTTTCCTGGACAAGAACAAAGAGAAGGTAAAAGAGCCGTTTAAGAACGCATAGCCGTCTGAAAAAGCAAGCGACGCGAAGCGGCATTTGCAGCAAAGAATTTTCGAGTGAATCATAAATTTTACTAAATAAGGAGGATATTTACGATGAAAGTAGGAATTATCGGTGCAGGAACTATGGGTTCCGGTATTGCACAGGCATTCGCTATGACAGATGGCTATGAAGTTTGTCTCTGCGATATCAAGGAAGAGTACGCTGAGGGCGGCAAGGCGAAGATCCTGAAGAACATGAACTTCCTGGTAAGCAAAGAGAAGATCACACAGGAGAAGGCAGACGAGATCATGGGCAAGATCACCACTGGTCTGAACGGCATCTGCACAGACTGCGATCTGATCGTTGAAGTTGCTTTGGAGAAGATGGAGATCAAGCAGGCGATCTTCAAAGAGCTGATGGGCATCGTTAAGAAAGACTGCATGTTCGCAAGCAACACTTCTTCCCTTTCCATCACCAAGATCGGAGAAGGATTAGACAGACCGATGATCGGTATGCACTTCTTCAATCCTGCTGACAGAATGAAGCTGGTAGAGGTGATCAGAGGCGAGAACACTCCTCAGGATATGGTTGATAAGATCACGGCTATCGCAACAGAGATCGGCAAGACTCCGGTACAGGTTAAAGAGGCTCCCGGTTTTGTTGTTAACAGGATCCTGATCCCGATGATCAATGAGGCGATCGGTGTTCTGGATGCCGGCACTGCATCTGCAGAGGATATCGATGTGGCTATGCAGCTTGGCGCTTCTCATCCTATGGGACCGCTGCACCTGGGCGATCTGATCGGTCTGGATATCTGCCTGGCGATCATGGAAGTACTGTACAATGAGACGAAGGACGAGAAGTATGCTCCGCAGCCGCTTCTGAAGAAGATGGTAGAGGAGAAGAAGCTCGGCAGGAAGACCGGCATCGGATTCTTCGATTATTCCAAGAAATAATAGCGTGAGAAAAACATTAACCAACTCTAAGGCAGCAAAGGACGCAGCCTAAGAGTTGCTAAATGTTTAAGAGAATGCCTGAAATACGGCATTCTCCCAGACAAGCTTGTTTGTCTTTGGATTTTGAGATTCCGCTCAAGCGGGATCATGGAGCTTAGCATAAAGAGAATTACTTTGATATCGTCCATTTATTGGACGGAATGCAATTAAAATAACATGGAGGAATAAAAGATCATGGATTTTACTTTAAGCAAAGAACATGAAATGGCGAGAGCTCTTTTTAAAGAGTTCGCTGAAAAAGAAGTAAAGCCTCTCGCACAGGAGGTAGACGAGAACGAAGCTTTCCCGCGTGAGACTGTTGAGAAGATGGCTAAGCTGGGCTTCCTTGGAATTCCGGTTCCGAAGGAGTACGGCGGACAGGGCTGCGACCCGTTAACCTATGCTATGTGTGTCGAGGAGTTGTCCAAGGTATGCGGTACTACAGGTGTTATCGTATCCGCACACACCTCTCTTTGCTGTGACCCGATCATGACATACGGTACGGAAGAGCAGAAGCAGAAATATCTGGTTCCCCTTGCAAAGGGTGAGAAGTTAGGTGCATTTGGTTTGACAGAGCCCGGCGCAGGTACAGACGCGCAGGGACAGCAGACCAAGGCAGTGCTTGACGGTGATGAGTGGGTGCTCAATGGCTCCAAGTGCTTCATCACCAATGGTAAGGAAGCTGACGTATACGTTATCTTCGCGATCACAGGCACTGTTGAGAAACGTGGCAGAATGACCAAGGAGATCTCCGCATTCATCGTGGAGAAAGGCACACCTGGCTTTACCTTCGGTACGAAGGAGAAGAAGATGGGTATCCGTGGTTCTTCTACATACGAGTTGATCTTCACGGACTGCCGTATCCCGAAGGAGAATTTGCTTGGACAGCAGGGTAAAGGCTTCGGTATCGCTATGCACACACTGGACGGTGGACGTATCGGTATCGCTTCCCAGGCACTTGGTCTGGCAGAAGGCGCACTGGAGACCACGATCTCCTATGTAAAAGAGAGAAAACAGTTCGGCAGAGCGATCGGCGCATTCCAGAATACACAGTTCCAGCTGGCTGATATGGCTACCAAGGTACAGGCTGCACAGCTGCTTGTTTACAAGGCTGCTATGGCAAAGGCTACCCAGAAGGTTTACTCCGTAGAAGCTGCTATGGCGAAACTGTATGCTGCAGAAGTAGCGATGGAAGTGACCACCAAGGCAGTTCAGCTCCACGGCGGTTACGGCTACATCAGAGAGTACGATGTAGAGCGTATGATGCGTGACGCTAAGATCACAGAGATCTACGAAGGAACGAGTGAAGTACAGCGTATGGTCATTTCCGGTTCCCTGCTCAAATAAGAAGAAATGGGAGAAGGGCAAACTGTCTTGCAGATGCGGCATAACTTGTCGGCAGGCGGACAGTGTGCGGATCATATGGTATTGTATAGAGACGAAACGTGAAAGAATAAATAAAATAAGGAGAGAAATACAATGAAAATTGTTGTTTGTATTAAACAGGTTCCCGATACCAAGGGCGGCGTTAAGTTTAATCCGGACGGAACACTCGACAGAGGCGCTATGCTTA
>CAMWLJ010000097.1 GCA_947175055.1 uncultured Lachnospiraceae bacterium
GCCACTTGGAGTGGCAGTAGGGAATCAAAGCAGACCAGCAAGCCCCTTATGGGGCAGAGCAGGCTACCGGCTAAGCCGGTAGTCCTGACTACGGTGTGTTTTGTATCGCTTACAAACACGATTCCGGTTTTTATCAAAAAGGACAGTAATGTCTTTGGCAACGGAGATGGTGAGTAAAATCTACAATTCACGGGTCAGGAATGCGCCAAACTGCGCATTCCGCGAGAACATGATTCAGGAGTAAAAGACAAAGCGGCTGAAAACCTTGTAAAGTCTATTGCATTTTTGATCCATAGTGCTATAATAGAATACATGGAAGCATAGCTCAGCCGGGATGAGCGTTCGCCTCACACGCGAGAGGTCATGGGTTCGAGCCCCATTGCTTCCATGATAGTGTAACCCCAGTATTTATAACGGATTCATGACAGTCCGTATAAATGTTGGGGTTATTTTGATGGCGACGCATATGGCAGCTCAAAGTACGTAGAGGATATTGTCCGTGTATTATGTGTATTTATACAACATTAACCTACAATATTAGTCAAAAATCAAATCAAAGAGGAAACAGATCATAAAATAACCGAACGTTGGGTAATATATATTCTGTATGTTTTGGCTGTGTATTGCTATGATTTTCTATAAGGAGGTGAAAGTCATGGATGATTACAGGAAAGAAGCCAACATCCAGGTAGGAAAGCGGTTAAGGGAATCAAGGATTGGTCTTGGTCGGACACAGGCGGAGATTGCCGTGGCGCTTGGCGTATCGGAAGAGCATTATCGTAAATATGAATCCGGTGCTACAGGCTTGTCGACGGACAAGCTATTGATCTTGTATCATAAATATGGGATTGATCCTACTTATCTGATCACAGGCAGCTGTCTGAAAAATGAGTTTGATGTGGACTATTTCATGGCGAACTGCAATAAAGAGCAGAAGAATCAACTTGTAGACCGGGTATTTTCATACATGCTGCAGATGATCAAAAATTAAATAGCGGGTCAGATATCCGCAGATGCTGTACGATGATGTGGTTTGGCAAATGCAGCAAATGTGTGGATCGATATGGGCTGTTACAAAAACAGCGTAGAAGACGTTTATCTTGTATGGCTGCCGTAATATAGCATATTCTCACATAAATATGAGGTTATTGTGAGATGAGCGGGGTTTACGACAGCCTTATTACTATGCAGAAAAACAGATATATGCACTATAATACTATAAATATAGTTTATTGCTAAAAAACAAGAATAAAGTTAAATTTGGCTGTTTTTTAATGTTGTGTTGCGATACCGGTTGCTATAAAATCTATGATTTCTTCAATAGTAGGGCTGGCGCCTTTACAGGGAATTTTTTTCCAAAGGTTTTGAACGTTGGGATCGCTGCTTTTTAGGGCAAGGGAAACCGCATAGGCAATCTCATTCCGGACGTCGTGTTCCGATATGCCTTCCTGTTCGGCTATTGTTCGTAAATGTTCCGAAATCTTATCTTTTTTGTGTTGGTTCATAGTTTTTCCTTTCCCATCATCTGCGATGTGTAAGAAGCCCAATAGAACAAAGTCTACTCCTATCATACAACATTAGAGTAACCTTGTAAGTATTTTCTATGCATGACGTGGTATTTTTTAAGTGCAATCTGTTGAAAACGGATATATTTTAAATGCCATTGACAGATAAAATGGATTTCCGTACAATAACACTATTATCATAAAGAGGAGGAAGAGATCATGTTTTTGGCTGTTGCTAAGACTCCATGCAGAGTATGAGGACACTGTGTGGAGATATGGATTTTGATGCGATCGTCTGACCGCATCCTGGTACAGAATATTGGTCCTCAGACTTTGCTCAAAATATTTGTAGACATTATGTAAACTAATATTTTTCGTGATAAAGGAGCAAAGTTAAAATGAAAGAATCAATTAAGATAAGTTTTAAGACAACCTGCAAAGAATTAAGGACATTTTTGGCGTTATGGAGCACACAGTCGCTGTCACAGTTGGGGAGCAGCATGACGGCTTTTGCGCTGACGCTGTGGCTGTATGAGAAGACGGGGTCGGCACTGCAGACGGCGCTGCTTTCCATCTGTACTTATGCGCCTTATGTGATGATGAGCATTTTCGCAGGTGCGCTCAGTGACAGATGGGATAAGAAAAAGGTGATGCTCGTATGCGATACACTGGCGGCCGGCAGTACCCTGGTGGTATTTGTGCTGCTGAAAGCGGATCTGTTGGCACCGGGACATCTTTATCTGCTGAACGTGTTGAATGGTCTGATGAATACGCTGCAGCAGCCGGCGGGGGATGTAGCGATGACGCTGATCATCCCGAAGAAGCATTACCAGAAGACCAGTGGTATGAGATCTTTTTCCAATTCCC
Organism: uncultured Lachnospiraceae bacterium; assembly: GCA_947175055.1. GTDB lineage: Bacteria > Bacillota > Clostridia > Lachnospirales > Lachnospiraceae > UBA3282. The sequence goes on from CAMWLJ010000097.1 coordinate 2,373, forward strand.
TGATCACGATCTTGAACCCGGTGCTGGCCACGACACTTTATTCTCTGTTTGGGATGAACCTGGTCATAGCGGTGGATCTGGGGACTTTTGCGGTTGCTTTTCTGACGCTGCTGTTTGGGGTCAGACTTCCGAAGATCTGGAACGAAAGCCAGGAGGAGCGGGAATCCTTGCTGTTATCTGCCAGAAGCGGTCTGGTATTTTTGAAGGAAAATGGTCTGGTATTTACACTGATCCTGTTTCTGGCGGGTGTGAATCTGGTGGCATCCGCATTCGATGCGGTACTGCCGGCTCTGGTCTTGTCTTCACCGCAGGGAGGCGAGATGGCTTTGGGGCTTGTTACCTCCACGGCAGGTGTGGCGATGCTGATCGGCAGCTTGCTGGCGACTTTTATGAAAAGGCCGAAGGACAGGGTGAGGGTGATCTATCTCACCATGCTGGTATCGCTTAGCACGGAAAACTTCTTGCTGGCTTTGACGCGGACACCGGTACTGTGGTGTCTGGGACAGCTGATCGGCTGGCTTCCGGTCCCCATAATGAGCGCTAATCTGGATGTGATCCTGCGGGCCAGTATTCCGGTCGAGATGCAGGGCAGGGTCTATTCCTGCAGGAATACGCTGCAGTTCTTTACGATCCCGGTGGGCTTTTTCCTCGGCGGTTTTCTGGTGGATCAGGTCTGCGAGCCGTTGATGGCACAGGCGGCTATGGATGGCGGATTAGTGAGACTGTTCGGTGCAGGTAAGGGATCCGGCGCGGCTATGGTGATGTTTCTTCTGGGTGCTGTGGGGACATTGATCTGTCTGGTGTTCGGACAGGTGCTTAAAAAATATCATTACGATAAAATATAAAATAGTAAGCAAACAAGACAGTATGCCTGTATCAGGATGGATATGGGCGCAGGACAGTATATTAGGAGGAAAGGGTGAATGAGGAGTGCTGTTTTTTACGGAACACATGATATGCGGGTGGAGCAGAGAGAGACACCGGTGCCGGGCCCCGGAGAAGTGCTGATCCAGGTGAAAGCTTGCGGGATCTGCGGCACTGATGTGCATATCTATGAAGGAGATAAGGGTGCGGCGGAAGTACATCCGCCTACGATCCTGGGGCATGAGTTCTCGGGCATAGTTGCTGCGGCGGGCAGTGGAGTAGTGCGGTTTCAGGCCGGGGACAGGGTGTGCATCGATCCCAACGGTTACTGTGGGGCATGTGATTATTGCCGAAACGGACAGGTGCACTTCTGTGAGCACATGGTAGGTTACGGAACGACGAAGAACGGTGGTTTCGCGGAGTATTGTGTAGTGGATGAGAGTCAGGTATACCGGCTGGGCGATCACACCACATTCGGACAGGGAGCGATGGCGGAGCCGGTGGCGTGCTGCCTGCACGGCATTGATATGTGTGATATTGAGCCGGGGCATCAGGTGGTGGTCATCGGCGGAGGGATGATAGGACTGTTGATGCTGCAGCTGGCAAAACTGGCCGGTGCGTCCAGAGTGGCGCTGCTCGAGCCGGTGGCAAAGAAGCGCGATATGGGCAGAAAGCTGGGCGCCGACGTGTGCATCGACCCACTACATGAGGACGTGAAGGCGCGCCTTACAGAGGCGGGTATGACATGGATCCGTACCGTGATCGAATGCGCGGGGCTTCCTGCCACCATGGAGCAGGCCATCGATCTGGCGGGAAATAAGGGGACGATCATGATGTTCGGTCTGACCAAACCGGATGCCAAGATCGCAGTAAAACCGTTCCAGATCTTTCAGAAGGAATTGACGCTGCGGGCATCTTTCATCAATCCTCATACCCAGCAGAGGGCGTTGCAGCTGATCGACTCCGGGCGGCTGGATGTGGAGAGTATGATCTGTCGGACGATCGGACTTGCGGAGTTGGAAGGCGTACTGGCGGACCCTGCCCTGCGGGCGGAAGGAAAGTATATTGTAGATCCAGAGCAGTGACGGCAAAAGCTCATAAGCGGATCTGCGATTTTTATCAGTGGTGCAAGTAGTGGAGTAGGACACCCAAATTTGCAGGTGTTGGCAGCGTGGAGGATTTATATGTCATATTATACATTGGAATGCTGTGTGGACAGTGTGGAGTCCGCTGTGGCGGCAGCAGAGGGCGGCGCCGACCGTCTGGAACTATGTGCCGGTCTGATCATCGGCGGCACATCTCCGAGCCTGGCGCTATTTGAGCAGGTGAAGGCGTACTGTGATCTACCGGTGAGAGTGCTTCTGCGTCCACGTTTTGGTGACTTTCTTTATACAGACCATGAATTTCGGATCATCAAAAGAGAGGTGGAGCTGTTCGGGAAGGCCGGGGCGGAAGGCGTTGTGATCGGCTGTCTGAAAGAAGACGGCAGCCTTCACATGGAGCAGATGCGTGAGTTGATGGAGACTGCCGGGGAGATGAAGGTCACATTGCACCGCGCCTTCGATGTGTGTGCGGATCCCATACGGGCCTATGAACAGGCTTGGGAGCTGGGAATTGATACGATCCTGACGTCCGGGCAGGAGAGTGACTGTGTGAAGGGAATGGCGCTGCTTAAGCGGTTATGCGACATACAGACAGGAGATTCCTGCAACGAGGAAAAGCGGCAGGGCAAAGAGTCGGAGAGCTCACCTGCGCAGGCAGACGGGACGGATCGGGATGCAGGGGACCTGCAGGGATCTATCCAGAAGCTGTGGGAGAAGAAGAGAAGGCCGCAGATCATGGCGGGCGCAGGGGTGACACCGGATGTGATCAGGATGTTTCGGTCGCAGACGGATATCACGGCCTACCATCTGTCGGCCAAGAAGATTCTGGACAGTGGAATGCGCTATCGCAGGGAAGGGGTGCCCATGGGGCTTCCGACCATGAGTGAGTACAGTATTTTCCGGACGGACAAGGAGATCGTGGCCAAGGCCAGGCAGGCACTGGAAGCGTAATAACATGTATGCGCTGTACCGGCTGTTACCGGTACAGCGTGTAGTCCAGCATTTCTTTCACGAATCCGCTTTCTGCCAGCATATCTGCCGCTTCGGCTGGATATTCCTTAACAACGATCCGCTTTCTGTCGGGGAAGATGCGGCCCCGGCGGTATTCCTCTGCAAATAGACATAGCGCCTCCTTCAGGAAGGAGGGATCAAGAACACGCAGTGCCTTGCCTTGCTTTTCAAAGAGTACCACAGGCAGGCCGCCGTGCAGTGCAACGGCCGTACCCGGCAGGTTAGCGAAGGACAGATCCGGCTGATGGGGCAGCAGCTTGCCCCAGGGCTGCATGGGATCTGCGGCATTGACCCAGACCAGATCCTTTGCAGGATGAAGCAGTCTGGCCGTGATGCCGCCGAAGTCTTCCCGGCGGATAAACTGTGCGCCGGAAAAACCTTCCACGAAATAACCTCTGCGCACCTGCCCGGTATATTCCTGAACGCGCAGAAGGGACAAGGCTTCCTGCCAGGAAAGACCGCAGGCAGTGGCAGTTTCCCGGCACAGGATCAGATAACGGTCAAAGCACCGATCCATCTGCGCCTGAATGGTCAGAGGGCGCAGCGGCCGGACCAGATCCCACCGCCCGGCATTTAAGGCTTTTACTCTTGCACCGACCCGCTGTCTGGCAGCGGATCTTTTGATCTTCTCCCGGTTTAGCCATTGTCGTACAGGCAGGAAGCTGTCTGCGCATACGAGGCCCTTTTCCATCAAGGAGAGAAGAGTATCGTAGGGCGGCTCACCGGGCAGTACGTTGTTTAATGCCTGCATGAAGCTGGCGCCCCGGCGGGAGAGCGCTTCTAGGATAAGGCACTCCTTTTCCGACAGGGGGGTGTCAGAAGGCCTGCTTTCTCCGCCAGGCGTTTCTTCCGGCGGCGTTATACATGCGGCGGGCGCACCTTCCCAGTCAATGTCATCGGTGCGGTCAAACCGGACACGGCCCTCTTCCATATGCCAGAAATATTCCCCTTTTGCCAGGAAATTGTCCAACAGGTTTTCACGATACCCCTTGACCCGAGGCGGCAGCAGCTGTTCCTCCCAGGAGGCGGCAGGAAATGATGTGCCGGTAAGGGATGAGAGCGCATAGGAAAGCGCTTCATCTGCGGGGGCCGTGCGGCTGATGCGGGAGAGCAGTAATGCAGCGTAGGCGGCAGGCGGACAGGTGGAGATTTCTTCCCGTCGGTTTTTGAGCGTCTTTGTGCGGGCACGCTTGTAGAGCTGCGCGTGGTAATAGACGGGATCGGCAGAAGCCATATGACAGACTGCTTCTCCTCGCGTACACAATTCCTGCAGCAGCGCTTCTGCAGTCTGTGTACTCCAGCCATAGCGTGCAGCAGCCTGCCCTGCATCTGCGCCGCCGCGGTAGCGGAGCATCCGGCGGAGGATCATAAGACCTGCTTCCCGGTCGTTTTCATGCAGTGCTTTCTGGTAGTCCTCGTGATGTTCGGCGGCGATCCAGAGACCCTGTTCCAGATAGAGGGCCCGGCCTTCCTGATCCAGTGTTTCCAGCCATTCAACAGGGACCTCCAGATCTCCGGCGGCCAGGTCGCCTTCCGTCATAAGGAGTGAATGGAGCTGTTTTTCATCTGCCGGGAGTCTGGTTCTGTCCTGAGTCTGGGCCAGTTCCTGACTGCCGGGCAGCAGCAGTTCTTGTTCCTGTTGAAGGGCTTCTTCTACCGCGGCATGAATGCTTCTGGGCGTGGGTGCGTAATCGTACATGACTGCCGCTTCCTGACTCCACTGCAGGGGCAGGGACATGGGGGAGGCGGTCTCGGTGTAGATTTCCCGTACCACGATCTCGCCACAGCGGATCTGCTCCAGCACTTCCCGGACGCCCTGTACATCCCAAAATTGTTCCATACATTCTCTTGTAGTCTCACGGATCAGCGGATGGTCTTTTTCCCGGATCACCTGTTCCAGCATTTCGGCGCTGCGCAGGCGCTGCATCCAAAGCGGGTGCCGTCCGGATCCTTTGGCTCCCATCATCAGTGCCCGGCCGCAGTTGTAGCGGAAGGCCATATTGAAGACGGGGGTAGAGGGAAGCAGGGCGGTCAGCAGACGCCGGGAAGAATCCGGATCGATCCGGGTGAGAAGGCCTTCGGGCATGGTCTGGTCGTTGTAGGAATAGAGCAGGAAGCCGTCTTCTTCGTCCACGCTGCCTACTTCTGTCCTCATTTCTTCTCCGGCCAGCAGAGCGGCCAGCAAGGATAAGGGCGCGTTGACGCGACGGCCAAAGACGGAGTGGATCATCAGCTGGCTGTTGCCGGACTGGTCTCTGAAATGCTCTGCCAGGATGATCTTGTCCGAGGGCAGAGTACCGGTGGCGGCGATCTGCCTTTGCAGATATTCTCCTGCCAGAGAAGCGGCCGATTCATCCAGGCCCAGGGCAGAGAGGGCCAAAGTCAGCTTGCTTTCCCGGGCGGCATGTTCCAGGCTGCGCAGTATCTGGCCGAAATGTTCGCCGGTCTCTTTACTTCTTCCTTTGATCTCGCCCTTCCAGAAGGGTAGCCTGGCTCCCTCCGCCGGTGCCTGGGTCACGGTCAGCGTGTCCCTGCCGATCTGCAGTACTTTCCAGCCAAAAGCGCCCAGAATGAAGCGGTCGCCGATCCGGGTCTCATAGACGAATTCTTCGTCTGCCTCGCCCACCTTCACCCCTGTCTCGGTGCGCACCGTGTACAGACCCTTGTCCGGAATGGTACCGCCGGCAGAGATGGCCAGGATGCGGCTGTAGCCGTCTCCTTCCACGCGTCCGTGCAGACGGTCGTAGAGGATCCTCGGCCGGACCGGAACGTCCCGCTTATGCTCATAGTCGCCGGCAAGCATCCGCAGCACGGCTTCCACATCCTCCCTTGTCACGTCGCGGAAAGGCCACGCTCTGGGCAGCAGCTGCATCACATCGTCCACTTCATAGCCTTTGAAAGCGGCCATGGATACCAAATGCTGGGCCAGGATATCCAGACAGCCCTGTGGGGGATTGGTCTTTTCTACGAGGCCTTCCCTGGCCATCTGTGCCGTCATGCCGCAGAGTACGCTCTCGGCAGCCGTCCGGGGGAAAAGGTACATGACGCTGGTAAGGCCCGGATTGTGTCCGGCCCGGCCCAGCCGCTGCATGGTGCCGGAGACGGTGCGGGGACAGCCCACTTGCAGTACCTGGCCGATCTCACCAACGTCGATGCCAAGTTCCATGGAGGAGGTGGCGCACAGAAGACGCAGCCTGCCCTCCCGCAGGGCCAGTTCCGTCTCGGCGCGCTGTTCTTTTGAAAGGCTGCCATGATGGACTCTGGCAAAGTCGTCTCCACCTATTAGATTTACATAATATGCAAGTTTCTCCGCATACCGGCGTCCTTCCACGAAAGCGATCACGCTGTTAACTCCTTGACAGTATTGAAAGACAAGTTCCGACAATTCCTGCCAGACAGGATCTTTGCGCCGTCTGCTCGTGTCCACGTAGGAGCCCAAGACTTGCAGCTGTATCTTTTTATCCATGGAAGGGGCGGCTACGAAGACCGGTTCCGGCGCCAGATACCGGGCGGCCAGCGAGAGAGGGGCAATGGTGGCGGACAGGCCGATGCGCTGCAACGGTGCATTGCATAGAATGTCCAACCTAGCCAGGGAAAGCATCAGGTGGGCGCCCCGCTTGGTGTCGATCAGTGCGTGCAGTTCGTCGATGATAACAGTCTTTGCCGTGCACAGCATGTTCTGACCGGTCTTGGAGGTGAGCAGCAGGTAGAGCGATTCCGGTGTGGTGATCAGGATGTGGGGTGGCTTTCTGATCATCTGCCGGCGTTCCCTTGGCGTGGTATCTCCGGTACGGATGGCCACCTGGACGGAAGACTCCGCGCCGATACCGGCAAGGGGTCTGTGCAGATTCTCACGGATATCCGCCGCCAGTGATTTGAGCGGGGAGATATAGATCAAATATAATTCCTGCCGCAGCAAGCCTTTGGCCGCCAGCTGCTTCAAGCGGTCCAGAAAGACGAGAAAGGCGGAGAGGGTCTTACCTGTTCCGGTAGGTGCGGATACGAGTACATGGGAGCCGGCGGCGATGGCGGGCCAGGAGGTCTCCTGTACGGGGGTAGGGACACCCAGGGTCTCGTGGAACCAGAGGGCGGTATCCGGGTTGAAAAGCTGCAGGCAATTGGGAAGCTGGTTGTTTGGCATGATCTTGGTACTCCTGACTTTATGATGGGATTCAGGTGCCGATGAACAGGCATCGGGGCGTCTCTTTGGCAAGCCCGCCCTGGACTATATAAGTTTACTATAGCATGATGGGACTTGCGCTTCAAGATTTCCAGGGGTAACAGAACGTAACAATAGCTATTCTTTTTGTTTTGTGCTATATTGAATAGAAGCAGAGCAGAAATAAGGTAAAAGATTGAAAATTAAAATTTTCAATCGCGAGATTTGTGTCTGCGCGTTGCTTG
>CAMWLJ010000098.1 GCA_947175055.1 uncultured Lachnospiraceae bacterium
TTCAACTCTGCTTCCTGAGCCGTTCCCGGTATTCCATAGGAGACATGCCTTCCATATCCCGAAATACTTTGGAAAAATAGGAGAAATTACTATAGCCTGTCTGCAGCGCCACATTCTTCACCGACATATCGCTCTTAAGCAGCCTTTTCGCCTTTTCCATGCGTTTCTCCAGCATGTACTGCGCCAGAGAACGCCCTGTCTCCCTTTTAAACGTGCGGGACAGATAGTCCGGACTGACATAGACAAGATCCACCAGATCATTGCGCGTGATATCCTCACAGTAATGCTCGTCCACGTACTGCAGGACCATGCTCATCAGGGAGGAGGGCTGCTCCAGTCTCTCTTTATGCCAGAAGACCTGTTCCAGCATAAAATCGCAGTACCGGCACATATCCTGCATGGAGTTACACGCTCTCTGGTAGAGGGTTTCCGCCTGTCTGCCCGCAAACGCCTTATGTGCCTGTATCCCCGCCCCGCGCAGAAAGGAATAAAACATCTGCGTCACATCCTGCCGGAAGGCCTGCGCTCCCTGCCAGGAAGCACCGCCTGCGACCCTGCACTCCACATAACCGTGTATATCCGTCCGCAGCTGTTCCTTCTGCCCTTCCTTCAACAAACTTTCCCAGATGGAGATGTCCGGTGTCTCATAGATATACGGTGCAGGGCTGTATTCTTCCAGATACCATATCGCTCCGCCGTCTTCCAGTACATTCTCCATCATCTCCCGCATCTTGACAAACTGCCCTGACAGCTCCACCTCCCGGCAGATCATGCCGATCGCACAGATTGCCTCAAAATGTATCTTCTCCCGGCAGACTTCCTTCACTTTCTCCATACATTCTTCCACCGCCCCCATATTGGGCGCCGCTATCCCGCTGAAACGGCAGACCATAAACCATACGCCCTCCGGCGTGCCAAAAGCGCTTTCCAGCCGGAAGCAGGTCGTGTCCAGCAGTTCAAACAACACGTTTTTCAGCACATATTCAAACATATCCGTGCCCCATAATTCTTCCACCTCGGACAGGGACACCGCTTTCAGAGACGCCAGCGTGAACAGATCCTGTTCCCCGTACCCCAGCCTGCGCAACGTCTCTTCTCCCTGCACCGCATTCCCCAGAAGCCTCCTCTGCCAGAAAAGGTCTTTCGCCTCCCTGCCGGTGTCCAGCCAGTACCGTCTCGCCTGCTCGTCCTGTTTCTCCTTTTCCACCCGCTCCATGGCAAGCCGTACCGTCCGGCACAGCTGCTTTTCCTCGATCGGCTTTAGAAGATATTCCATGCTGTCCAGACGGATGGCCTGTCTCGCATAGGAAAAATCCGCGTAATTCGTCAGAAAGATACACTGCACACTCAGCGCCTCCGCCCGCACCCACGACAGCAGGTCAAGGCCCGAGCCGCCGGGCATCTCGATATCACAGAGCATGATCTGCACAGAGACGGTCTTAAGAACCTTCTTCGCCTCTGCAATACAGGTGGCAATATAGATCTTCTCAATCTCCGGTACCGTCCGCTCCAGCACTTCCTTTACTTCCTGTAATATCAGATTGTCGTCATCCGTCAGTAAGATATTCATTTCACTCTCCTTGGCCGCTTTCCTGTCCCGTCTCCTGAAACTGCATCGGCACCCGGATCTCCGCCACCGCGCCACCCATGGGACTGTTATAAAACCGCACTTTGGCCTGTTCCCCATAGGTGTACTGCAGCCGCGCCCGGATATTTGCAATACCGATATGGCTGCCTTCGCTCTGATCCAGATCCTTCCCCTGTTCCCAGATCCGGATGTATTCCTCCGGATATCCTCTGCCGTTATCACTGACATTGATACACAGCAAACCGCCCTCCGGCAGCACTTCCACAGTCACGGATATTTCCAGGAGCCGTTCCGGCAGTTTGCCGTATTTATAGGAATTCTCCACCAGCGTCTGTATCATCAGCGGCGGCAGCACACAGTCCCCGGCCTTTTCATCCACATAGATATCCGCCTCCACTTCATCCGGATACCGCAGCTTCATGATCTCGAAGTAATCATTCACATGCTCGATCGATTCCGATACCCTGACCGCATCCATACCCGCGCTGAACAAATAGCGCAGATAACGGATCGATGCCATACACATTCCCTGCGCCTCCGCCACTCTTCCCACCTGCAGAAGACGATGGATCTGGCTTAGATTGTTCAGGAAAAAATGGGGCTTAAGCTGCAGCTTCATATTATCCATTTCCAGTTTCTGGCGCTGCAGTTTTTCCTCATAAATATCAATCTTCAAGGCACCGATCTGATGAACGAACCGCCTGAACTGCTCGTTGATCTGCTCCAGTTCATGGATATCACTGACCGTCAGTTCACCGTTTTCCGCCTCATGATCCGCATAATCCAGAAGTCCTTTCACAAACTTCTGCACCGGCGCTATGATCCGGCTTCTCGTGTATACCGTCATCAATACGAATGCCCCCAGAGTGACCATCACCATAAAAAGGACGACCGCCTGCAGAATCAGAATTCTCTGAAAACCGCCATACCCCCGCATCACCACCGCTATGGAAATATCAAGCACCGCAGAATCTTCCTTCACGATCTGTATCCGCCCGGCGGGCCATCTATGCCAGGCACCGCCCGCAGCCAGCATCTCTTCATCCAGCCTCCAGGCGTTCGCCGTCTCCTGCCCGGACAGGATCTCCCCGTCGCCGTGCAGCAGAAGCACCTGATACTCCTCGTCCTGGTAGACCTGCCGCAGCGCGTCGACCAGATGATCCGCCGGCACATAGCAGGCAATCCAGACGTCGTTGTAACAGTAAGCCCTCAGCATATAATAGACATCGTCATGAGAAAAGGAGATCCACTGCTGCAGATCCGTCTTCAGTTCTTCCCGTCCGGTAACCTCCTCGATCACCCGATCCAGAATGCCCCGCTCCTTCTCATCCTGCATATCGACCCATGGTCTCCCCAGTACCTCCCCCGTCTTTTCAAAATAAAAAAGGGATGATATACCTCCCGGTTTCCGAAGGAATAGGTGAGCCTGTCGATCAGATTTCCTTTCGCGTAGATCTTTTCCCGTTCACTCCCGTGCTGCGCTGCCGCCGTGGCATCCGTATTTTCCATCAAAAGGCGCCGCATATCATACCCGACCCTGTCACACTCCTCATAGACAAGCGAAGTGTGCAGGGAGGTCAGCATCCGCATCTGCTCCGTCGTCTCCTGCCCGATCTTTCTGACGGATATGCTGCTCACCGCAAGGTCAAGCAGCGCTACGATAAGAAGCGCTGCAAGCATGGCCCTCTGTCTGGCGGCAAAGCTGTATTCGTGCTGTTTTCTTCTCCGCAAGATGTCCCTCCCCGCTCTCTTCGCCTGCCATGCGGCCCGGCGCCGTTTCACGAACAAAAGTGCGCTTCGCGCACCCTCGCTTTCCAATTCCTATGACAAGTGCAGCTTTTGTTCCGCGCGCGTAGCTGCGCATCCGGTTTTGTATCATAGGACGCACTTTCCTATGATACAAGAAAGCGCATAATGTATGACATCACCATGATCATCCTGTTACGTCATATCATCTCTCATTATCCATGTGTCCGTTAATTCTGTCAACCAGCCGCTTAATAAAATGATCGTCCACGGTTCCCTTAAAGAAACTTCTGAGTGAGCGCAGCGGACTGTCTGAAAAGATTGCCTCGGCCATCTTTCTCATGCCTTCTCCCAGTCCTTCCACAGAGCCAAATCCCTCGAAGGGCAGTCTGCCGATCTCTTCCTGCAGAAACTGCCTGTAGGCTTCTGCTGCCTGCGGGCGGCTCATGATCTCGCCCAGCGTCGTGTTGCGGTGGCAGACCCAATGCTCCAGAACGCTGTCCGTGCGTGTTACCACACCGCGCAGGCGGATATCCCGGCTGGAAGCTCCCACCAGGATTTCGTAATCGCCCGGCTCCACACACCATGCCTTCGCCTCCTCGTCATACCAGGCAAAACTTCTGCGGTCCAGACGTATCACGACCTCTCTCTCCTCTCCCGCTGCCAGCGCCACCTTTTCAAACCCATTTAACTCCTGACGGGCACGGCTGATCACGGAATCCTTCTTGTGTACATACACCTGCGGCGCCTCGCTGCCTTCCCGGTCTCCTGTATTTCTGATCCGGAATCTGATCTCCAGCGTCTCTTCCCCACAGAGGCTTTCCCTGTCAAACCGCAGATCATCATAAGCAAATTCCGTGTAGCCAAGTCCATGACCAAAGGGAAACAATACCGGCATCTCCTTCGTATCATAATAGCGGTAACCTACGAAAATGCCTTCCCCATAGTGCACCACATCCTTACTGCCGCCGAAATCCAGCCAGGCCGGATTATCCTGAACCCGCAGCGGAAAAGTCTCGGCCAGTTTTCCGCATGGATTCCGCTCTCCGAACAGCAGCGCCGCCTGCGCTTCTCCCACCGCCTCGCCGGCCAGATAGCTTTCCAGGATCGCCGGCACCTGCTCTGCCCAGGGCATTTCCACCGGAGACCCGTTATGCAGCACCACCACCGTATTGGGCTGAACCGATACCACCGCCCGGATCAGTTCGTTCTGACACGCAGGCAGACGCATATGGTCCCGGTCATAGGCTTCCGACTCAATGGATTCCGGCAGCCCTGCGAAAATTACCGCCGCGTCGCTCTCTTTCGCTGCCTGTACCGCTTCCGCCAGCTTCACCGCGTCTGTCGCATCCTGTTCTGCCGCGAATCCTTCCGCAAACCGGATCGCCCCATATCCGGCGCACTCCTTTAGTGCATTGGTCACCCGATAGGCATTGATATGGCTGGAACCGCCTCCCTGATAGCGCGGCTCTTTCGCAAAGGAACCGATAAAAGCATACCTGCCGCCTTTTTTAAGGGGTAAAAGCCTGCTGCCGTCCGCCATCGCATCATTTTTCAAAAGTACCATGGACTGGCAGGCCGCCTCTCTTGCGACTTCGTGATGCTTCTCACGATCGAACTGCGCGGACTCGTCCCGGTGATCCACATAACGGAAAATAATCGTAAGAATGCGGGCCACCGCCTGATCCAGCACCGCTTCCTCTATCTCGCCCTTTTGCACTGCCTCCACGATCAGACGGTCGTTGACCCCGCCGGAATCCGGCATTTCCAGATCCTGTCCGGCCACCAGCCCTTTGACCCTCTCGTCACAGGCGCTCCAGTCCGTCACCAGAAATCCGTCGAATCCCCACTCTTCCCTGAGTATGTCCGTCAGCAGCCTGCGGCTCTGGGATACGTACTCACCGTTTACCCTGTTGTAGGAACACATCACTGTCCACGGCTTCCCTTCCCTGACTGCCCCCTCGAAGGAAGCCAGGTACAACTCCCGAAGCGCCCGCTCACTCACCTGCGCCGTCACCGTGGAGCGGCGTTTTTCCTGATTGTTGACTGCGAAATGCTTCACGCTCGCTCCCACGTTTCTGGACTGCAGGCCGCCTATATAAGACGCCGCAAGCTGAGACGACAGGTAGGGATCTTCCGAAAGATATTCAAAGTTCCTCCCGCAAAGCGGACTTCTCTTAATGTTGATGGCCGGCCCCAGAAGCACCGCCACATCCTCCGCCTGGCATTCCTCACCCAGTGTCTCTCCTGTCTTCCTCAGCAGCTCTCTGTCAAAAGAAGCCGCAAGACCGGCCGCCGAAGGAAAACAGACTGCACAAATGGAATCGTTGATCCCCAAATGATCTGCCGCCTCATCCTGTCTGCGCAGTCCGTGCGGCCCGTCAGCTGCCATGACAGACGGAATCCCCAGCCTCTCCACACCCTTCAAATGCCAGAAATCACTGCCCGAACACATGCCCGCCTTCTCCTCCAGCGTCATCTGCCGTACCAGCTCCTCTATTCTCCTCATCGTTGTTCTCCCTCCATCTCTTAACCTCCCTGTTGCCTTCTACCCGGTAAGAATCGTCTCGCAGAATCTCTCCATCTCTTAGCCTTTCACCGCCCCCATGGCGATTCCTTCCGCAAAATACTTCTGCAGGAACGGGTATACCGCCAGAATCGGCAGCATTGCCACGAACGCGATCGCCATCCGCACCGACACCGACGGCATGGTAGCGATCATGCCCGCCATTTCTTTAGACATAAGCCCGCTGGTCAGCGCCTGCACGTCGCTGATCATCTTATTCAGCAGATTCTGGATGCCCCAGAACTGCTCCTGATTCACATAATAAAGACCATTGGTCCAGTCATTCCAGTAGCCCAGCGCCGCAAACAGCCCCGTCGTGACCAGGATCGGTTTGCCCAAAGGCAGCGCCACCTGAAAGTAGATCCGCATCTGTCCCGCACCGTCGATCTCGGCCGCCTCGTAGAGCGCCTCCGGAATACTGTTCGTAAAATAGGTCCGCACCAGCAGCACATTCACCGCGCTCATCAACAGATTCGGCACGATCATGGCAAAAATCGTGTTCTTGATATGAAAAGTGCCCGTATACATCATGTAAGTGGGCACCAGGCCGCCGTTAAACAGCATGGTAAAGAACACATAGAACGTTATGACACGGCGAAACGGCAGATTCTTTCTGGAAAGTCCGAAGGCCAGCATGGAACTCATCCAGAGATTGATACAGGTGCCGGCGACCGTGACGAAGATCGTCACACCGTAGGCATGAAATATCTTCTGCCCGTTCTGAAAAATATATTTGTATGCCTCCAGACTCAGCTTCCGCGGAAAAAGGGAATACCCGTTCATGATCAGCGTATTCTCCTCCGTGATGGAGGACATAAATAACAGTGCAAAGGGAAACACCATAAAAATCGTGAGCAGTGCCAGCACCACATTACAGAGGATCTGGTACCTTCTGTTTTCTCTTGTTTTCAACATAATCCTGTCGCAGCCTCCCTTTCCTTAGAACAAAGCGTTTTCTTTGCTGAATTTACGCACCAGCGCATTCACCGCCAGCACCAGGACAAATCCGACGATAGACTGATAGAAACCTGCGGCCGCCGACATACTGGGATTGTTCTGCTGCAAAAGTGCGCGGTATACATAGGTATCGATCGTGTTGGTCGTCGAATAGATCGCCCCCGAATTCTGCGGCACCTGATAAAACAGTCCGAAATCCGAGAAAAAGATCTTGCTGACATTGAGCATGACAAGCGTAATGACAGACGGAACAATACTCGGCAGTGTGATATGCCCTATCAGCTGAAGCCTGGATGCCCCGTCGATCCGTGCTGCCTCGTAGATGGCCTTGTCAATCCCTGCGATGGACGCAATATAGATCAGACAGCCGTACCCCACGCCCTTCCAGAAATTCACCAGGATCAGGATCACCGGCCATGCCTGCGGCGTCGCATACCAGGAGACCGGCTCCATGCCGAAAAGCGGCAGGATGCTCTTGTTGAGCATGCCGTTTTCGTTGCTCAGAAGCGCAAACACTATGTAGGACACGATGACCATGGACATCAGGAACGGAAATAAGATCGCGCTCTGATAGACCTTTTTCGCCCGCTTGCTCTGCACGTCGGATATAAAGATCGCAATCGCGATCCCCAGCGAGTTGTTGACCAGAATGAACGCAAAGTTATAGAGAATCGTATTTCTGGTGATCTCCAACGCATCCTTTGACGTGAACAGATATATGAAGTTCTTGTACCATGGGTCCGCCCATGGGCTGCCGTATATGCCGTCCGCAAAATTAACCTGCTTGAAAGCCGATATCAGACCGCCCATAGGTATATAGTTGTTAATAAACAGATAAAGCAACCCCGGCAGCATCATGATAAATACCGGCAGCCAATACTTAAATTTCGCCAGTCTGTTGTTCTTTTTCTCCATAAGACCCAACCTTCCCTCTCCGTTATTTCGATGCATACCAGGCATCCAGCTGTGCCTGCTTCTCTTCGATCACCTTCTGCATACCCGCATTGTCCAGCTCTTCCAGGAACTTTGGCAGTTCAACGGACGAATCTACTGCCCCGGTGTTAAGCGAGTCGATATACTGGCTCTTAATATTGGAAAGGGCTGCGATCTCCGTGCTGAGCGCGCTGCTGTCGTAGGCGAATCCGAGTGCGCAGGAATGCTTGGCGGATTTCGTCGCTTCGATATTTTTCTCCCAAAGATCAGGATCGTTTCCTTCCCAGATACCACCCCGGAACTGATTCGGAAGCTCCCATCCCTGGTTAAATGTATAGGAAGAACTTGTAAGGTCAACGCCATCCGGATAGTGATAGAGTCCGTCTTCTCCTACTACGTAATGGGTTCCCTCGATGCCGAAATTGATCAGGTCTGTCACTTCGCCGCTGTTGTAAAGATAGTCAAGGAGCAGGAACGCTCTTTCCGGATTCTCACTGGCCTGCGCGATGCCCCAGCTGTTCCAGCAGTAACCGGTGGTGGTCAGCTGTCCTTCCGTTACCGGCACACAGATCATTTCCGTCCCGCTGCCCGCGCTGTTGGCCGCCTCCGCATCAGGGCCGCCCGGTGTATAATAGGAAAAGGCTCTTCCCGCCTGTATGGCGCTGGCCGCCGTATCCGTAGTCGTCGCCGCATCTTTGGAGATCCAGCCTTTCTGCGCCCACTCATAATGCCTTGTCACCAGCTCCTTATACTCATCACTGGCAAAATAATTCACGACCTCCGGCTTCTCACCATAGTTGAGCAGCACCCCGTTATAATCTGTCAGCGGATCCGTAACCTCATATCTGCTGTCCGCCGTATTGCCCTTCGTCATCCACATCATAATGGCTTCCGGATGATTGGCATATACTTTCTCATATACCTGATCCATATCCTCCACGCCTTTGATATCTTCTCTGGTAAACCCGGCCTCCTCCAGCCAGTCCGCACGCATACAGATCGTAGAAACACCGGAAGAACCCTTGACTACCGGAATACCGAACATAAAGTCATTGATGCAGCCCGTATACAGCAGCTCTTCACCCATATCCGCAAACGCTTCTTTCATGTTGACGCCGTACTGCTCCACATAGCCGCTCAGATCCAGCACCATCTTATTGTTGATAAAAGTGCCCGCAAAACTGTTGATCACCGGAACCAGATCCACCTTATCGCCGCCCTGCAGCATGAGTGGAAGCTGCGTCGTAAAATCGCCCATGGACAGCATAACAATATCCATCTTCGTATTGATATCCCGCATCAGGATCTCATTGATCTTATCCAGCACCATCTGCTGATCGGCCTGCTGGCTGCCGATCAATACCATTGTGGCCTCGTAAGGTTCACTGATATCAATACCGTTCACCACGTTGCCGCTTTCGCCTTCCGCCTGCGTCTCTGCTGCGGCCTCAGTTTCGGCACTGCCGCCATTATCCTGCTTTGCGCTGTCTCCGCATCCTGTCAGCATGCTTACCGCCAGGATTCCCGTTAATAACCAGGATACTACTCTCTTCTTCATGTTATATGCTCCCTTCTCACTTCCGCAGATGCTTTGCCGCCATGCCATCCTGCTTTCTGTCTCGCTGTCACGCCAGTGCATCTCTGCAGTTTTGTTGTTTTGCTTTCCTCGGTTAGTATAAGTTTTTTTCGATTCTTTCGTCTATAACGCAACTGTCCTGTACATGACAGAATTCTGTCATCCTGATATACTGACTACATTCTATTGAGTCAAACATCCTTATCCATTTTTCATCAAACTGTATTGTTTTTGGTCAACACACCAGGCCGCGATCAAAACAGACAGCGTTCAATAGAAAAACCACCGGTTCGCGTTACACCGATGGTTTCCTTTCATTACCCTCTATTCTGTTCCTGACTTACCTTGCTGTTCCTGATTTACTTTGCTTCTCC
>CAMWLJ010000099.1 GCA_947175055.1 uncultured Lachnospiraceae bacterium
TTTTGCCTGAAAAATCAAGCATTTACGCCAACTATGCAGGTGGGAAAGTTGAGTATTTAACCTTTTTCCACATAAAATTTACGGCCGGTCAGACCGTGAACCAATGTCAATAAGTTAAGCTGAAGACGTCTGTCTTATCAGTCGACAGACAGCATGATATGTATTATAGTATAATCAAAATATTTTTCCAATAAAAACCTGATCAGGAATGTTTTATGGTTACTATGAGCGGCTCATAGACCGTAAATAGTAACGTTTTATAGACTGATGACCACAACAGCACTGCATTATCATAGAAAGGACATCCCACATGAAGATTACAGCGCTCTTAGAAAACACCACCACAAGACTGGATCTGTCTGCCGAACACGGTCTAAGCCTGTATATCGAGACCGCAGGACACAAGATTCTTTTTGATATGGGACAGACAGATCTTTTCTCACGCAATGCCGCCGTACTAGACATTGACCTTGCCGCCGTGGATATCGCCGTTCTGTCCCACGGCCATTACGACCACGGCGGCGGGCTTGCCCGGTTTCTTTCGCTTAATCATACTGCTCCCGTCTATGTTAACCGCCATGCTTTCGAGCCCCACTATCATGACACCACAAAATATATCGGCCTGGACACCACTCTCGCAAGGCACGAACAGCTGCTCTTTACCGAGGACACTGCCGTCCTCGCCGACGGCATAACTCTCCATTCCTGCAAACACGCACAAAAGCACCACGATCTGGGCGCTTTCGGCCTTACCATATTGGAGAACGGTGTCTTCAGGCCAGAAGATTTTCGCCATGAGCAGTACCTACTCGTGGAAGAGAACCGCCGGAAGATCCTGTTCAGCGGTTGTTCCCACAGAGGCATACTGGACATTGTCAGCTGGTTTCAGCCTGATATCCTGATCGGCGGCTTCCATTTCTCCAAACTGCCGTTGGATGATACCCTCAGAAGTTACGCCAAATATCTGGACGGTTTTCCTACAGAATACTACACCTGCCACTGCACAGGGGAGGCACAGTTCTCTTTTATGAAAAGTCATATCAAGAATCTGCATCGATTATCCTGCGGGGATGTGATCGAAGTATAGAGTCATCGACAGCCTTGCAGGCTCTTTACCGGATAATTTATTTTACAATCTTATAATACGTCTTCGCCGTCATAAGATAGCTTGCACCATACACCGCCACGAACGCGACGATCACGCCCACCGTACTGAAGAAGAGCAGATCCAACCGGAAAAATTCCAGCGCCCCCATCAGCCCTTTGACCATGAACATTCCGGCCGTCGTATGCATCACGGCTCCCACAAGAGGTAGTCCGAACACCATCAGAATCTGTCTGCCCACTGTGCTCCGGATCTCCCGATCGCTCATGCCCACTTTCTGCATGATATCGAAATTATTCCTGTCCTCATATCCTTCCGTGATCTGTTTGTAATACATGATCAAGATCAGACACATGAAGAAGATCAACCCAAACAGAATGCCGAGAAACAAAAGCGCTCCGTACATGGTCTCCAGATCCCGCCTGCTCTCCACATTGTTCGTCATATCATAATAACCCGGCTGGTTCTGACACCACTGCAGGAATTCTCCCAGGAATTCTCCCTTTTTCCCATCTTCTCCTTCCAGAACGATGCCCACAGACTGGTAGCCGCTCTCCAGAAAAGATTCCGTGTCCGTCACACCGTTAGCCTCGGCCCAGGCCCGCACGCATACATCCTGAACCTGTCTGTCCTTCACCACCATGATATAACGGGCGTCAAAGGTATTGTCCGACGCTTTCGGATAAGGGAAAAAGTCCATAAGCTCCTCTTTGACCTGTAACTTAACGCCAAAGAAATCAACACTGTCATACCCATAATCCCTGCCGCTGCAATAGATCAAAGCTTCCTTCTCGGTAAGGCTGACCGACTGCTTCTCGATTCGGTTATAATCCTGTGCTGTCAGGACGATCAACTGGTAATCTTCTGCATCGTCGCTAAAGCCCTGCTTCTCCTGTCCGATCCCGAAGCGGTCTCTTTCCTGCCTGACAGCAAGGGTTATCCTGTCATAGACATCCACTCTATCAGCTGCCAGACCATACTTCTCTTCCAATACCGCAATCTCCTGCTCCACCGCTTCTGCCCCAATCTTTTCCTCCCCGTATAGCACCTTCACATCATAGGGGTGGACAAAATGAAGCAGGCTGTCCATGCCCAGATAGAGCGAAACCGTACAGATCAGGGTAATGATCACCATGGTGGAAAAAATACAGATATTGGAAAGCCCGGCCGCATTCTTCTTCATGCGGTAAAGCATACCTGAGATGGTGATGAAATTACCTGGCTTATAGTAAACTTTCTTCCTGCCCTTCATCCATTTGAGGAAAGCGATGCTCCCCGATGCAAATAACAGGTAAGTCCCAACGATGACCCAGAAGACAGCCAGCACAAAGTTGACAAAGATCATACTATCTAATTGGGAGGTGATCGAACAGTAATACCCAAATATCAGCGCTGCCACGCCCGCAAGCGCATAAAACCACAAAAACCTCGGTTCCTTTTCCCCCTTCTTACTGCCGCTCATCAACTCGACAGGCCGGGCTTTTCCAACCTGTATGAGTCCTTGTAAGAAATTCACCCCATATACACATAGAAAATAGACTGCCGTCTCCCGAAATGCTTCCGGATGAAACACAAATTGCACGTCCGCCGACAGGCTGCACATCCGCAGCAGCATCAGGAACAAAAGCTTTGACAATACCATACCAAGGATCACACCGCCCGCCATCGCCCCTACATAGAGCAGAATAGTTTCAAAGAACAGCATACTGCCGATATGTTTCTTCTCCAGCCCCAGAATGTGATATAGTCCGAACTCCTTCTGCCGCCTTTTTACCAGAAAACTGTTCGCATAGACCAGAAAAAGAATCAGGATCAGTGAAAGGATCCCCTTTCCCAGATACAGCATCATCCACGCATAACCGCTTCTTGGCAGTATCCTGATGATATCATTATGCAGAATGGATGAAAACACAAAATAAGTAAATATGGAGAAAATGCCTGCTGCCAGATAGGGAAAATACACATTGCCGTTTCTTAAGATCCCATTCCACGCCATAATAGGAAGAATCTTTCTTGCCGATGTCCTGTTAGCTGCCATTTCCCCTACGGACAATTTACTTGTGCTCTTCATCTGTGATCACACCGCCTTTCTCTCGACATTGACTACCGCATTCTGTGACGCCGTTTCCGCCTGTAGTACCGTCAGAGCATCGGAGATCATCTTGTACATGGCCTCTTTGCTCTGGTTTCCCTTATAGATCTGATGGAACACGCAGCCGTCCTTGATGAACAGCACGCGCCCCGCATGACTGGCCGCCTGAATACTATGGGTGACCATCAGGATCGTCTGCCCCTCTTTGTTCACTTCTCCAAACAACCCCAACAGCTTATTCGCCGCCCTGGAATCCAGTGCCCCTGTAGGTTCGTCTGCCAGGATGATATCCGGCTTTGTGATCAATGCCCTGCATACGGCTGCCCGCTGTCTCTGACCGCCCGACACCTCGTACGGGTATTTTTCCAGAATATCCGTGATGGACAGCTTCGCCGCCAATGGCTGTAATCTTCTTTCCATCTCCCGGTGATCTGTTCCTGCCAACACTAACGGCAGATAGATATTATCCTTCAATGACAACGTATCCAACAGATTAAAATCCTGAAAGACAAATCCCAGATGCTCCCTGCGGAACGCACAAATGTCTCTGTGCCGAATCTGAGAGACATCCTTTTCGTTTAAAAGTACCTGCCCGCTGGTGGCCTTATCCAGAGAAGCAAGAATATTGAGCAGCGTGGTCTTGCCTGAACCTGACTCTCCCATGATCGCCACATACTCCCCTTCCTCCACCGAGAAATTCACGTCACACAGCGCCTGCACCTTGACGGCGCCCAATCTGGTGGTATATACCTTCTTTACATTCCTGACTTCCAATAATGACATACTATGATCCCACTCCTTTTCTGCTTTTTCTACGCTAACCTCCATGATTCCACCTTTCAGAATCATGAGTCTGTACACGATTATTTTCTCTTACACATATGATTATAGACAAAGAAGAAATGTCCTGCCATACATCCGGCTAACATTTCTTCCCCTCAACCTTACATTCTTGTCACATATGCAGTTTTATGTTTTGGATCATACATATCATTCTACCGTTTGCTGCACAAATCCTAAGATCACTTTCGTTCCTCTGCCCGGCGCAGAGATCACCCTGATCGTATGAGACAATCTGCGCATGATCTGCTCACACAGATACAGCCCGATTCCCGTCGATTTCCTTTCCATCCGCCCGTTGTAACCGGTGAAGCCCCGTTCAAAGATCCTCGGCAGATCACTCTCCCGGATACCGATCCCCGTGTCCTCGATCACGAGATAAGAAGCCCCGCCCTGCTGCCTGTTTCCTTCCTCATCCGCACCGTAGATCGCTATACCTCCCTGATTTGTATATTTCAGTGCATTGGAAAAGACCTGTTCCACCACGAAGGACAACCATTTCTCGTCCGTCACTGCCCATACCGCAAACTCTTCCATCTGAAAAGAAAGCCCACTGCGCAAAAACAGGACCGAATACTTCCGTACCGCCTGCTTTACGATCTCCTGCACATCACAATTTCTTAACAACAGATCTGTTGAAAGATTATCTAATCTTGCAAAATACAGCGCCATCTCTGCATACTGTTCAATCTTAAAAAGTTCCTCCCGTTCCGTCTGTCGTCGTCTGCTGCACTGCCCGCCTTCACTTGTATCCACATCGTCATCCTGTAATAGCAGCCGCAGCGCCGCGATGGGCGTCTTGATCTGATGTGTCCACATGGTATAATAATCCGTTATGTCCTTCTTCTTTTCGTCGTACTCTGTCAAAAACTTCCGCTTCTCCTGTCGCATCTCTTCCAGCAGTTCCTGATACAAGGATTCCTGAAGCCCCATTACCTCAGGCAGATCCTCCATCCTTACTTCTTCCTGCTCAAGCGCCAGAAACAGTGTCCGACAACGTCCATAATACCGCAGAAAATCCACTGCCAGAAATACCACGCCGAAAAACAACGTAAGAAACACTGCATACAGCATATTCAAATAAATCTGCTCATATCCATATAGGAAAGCGATCAGAAAAAAGACCGTCACGATAAAGCCATAGGCAAGTACTATTTTAAATTTCTCTTTCAGATAGGATCTTCCGATCTGAAAGTTGATTTTTGTCTGCTCCATAGAAACCTCTTTCTTTTCCCCAAACAGCTATACCGCCATGGCACGCTGACCCCCATGATCGTAGCCGCACATCTTCTATTTGCACAAGGGCTTGCAGTACGAAGTACTAGTCACCAAGCTGATACCCCACACCCTTTTTCGTCACTATAAAGTCATGGATACCTGCCTCCTCCAGCTTCCTGCGCAGACGGTTCATATTCACCGTCAGCGTGTTGTCATCTACAAAACACTCATTATCCCACAGCCTTTTCATGATCGTTTCCCGGCTGACGGTCTTCCCTGCGTTCTCGTAGAGCAGCTGCAAGATGCGGAACTCGTTCTTCGACAACTCCAACTTCGCGCCTTGGTATAACAGGCTCATATCAGCAAGATTCAAGATCGCATTTCTATGCTCCATGACTGCCGACTGGTTCTGGAAGGCATAAGTCCGCCGCAAGATCGCCTGCACCTTAGCCAAAAGCACCTCCAGATCAAAGGGCTTCACGATAAAATCATCGCCGCCCATGTTCATCGCCATCACGATGTTCATATTGTCTGACGCTGAAGACACGAACACTACCGGCACCTGCGAAAGCTTCCTGATCTCGCCGCACCAGTAATAGCCATTGTAAAATGGCAGTCCGATATCTAAGAGCACAAGCTGGGGATCATAGGAAACAAACTGCGGCAATATATTCTCGAAGTCCTCTGCACAGGCCGTCTCGTATCCCCATCTGGACAGATATTTGCTGACCTGTTCCGAGATCACGGCATCATCCTCAATGATCAATATTTTATACATGTCTACATGCCTTTCTGTCATTTCTTTATTTTCATACCTGCATCCTCTATGGCGCAGATCCGGAACCGTCTTGCGAAACAGCCATTGCTGCAAATATGACTTGCTCTGCAAGTCTAGAAGTACTTCTCACGCTAACCTCCATGTCGCTGCTTCGCAGCGACACAAAATCTGAAGACAAACAAGTTTGTCTGGGAGAATGCCCGTTTTCTGGGCATTCTCTTAAACATTTAGCAACTCTTAGGCTGCGTTCTTTGCTGCCTTAGAGTTGGTTAATGTTTTTCTCACACTATCATAGCAAAAAAAGTCTTTCCCGACAATCTAGTCGCAGGCTGTTTCCTTACAGAAAAATCTTCCCCGGTATTGAAAAGAGGCAAAAAGACCTTCCGAAGAACTCTCGTTCTCCGAAAAGCCTTTCCTGCACATCAGATCTATTATTCCGCTCTCGCCATTGCCATCTTGAAATCCTTCTGATCCTTAAAGATCTCGTTGGTATACGGATTCCGCTTCTGCTGCCTGGCACGCATAAGAATGACCGCAAAGACTGCCACATTGATCACGATCGAGAGCACAGAAACGATCCCCTGAGCAGTGGGATTAGCCATGGCCGGCATCGCCTCGCCGAAAGCCGCTGCAGCCCCGGCTTCTCCATATACAGAAGAAACGGTCGTAAACCTGCTGCCGTCCTGGAACAGCGGAAATACCTGAGCAAACATACACCACAGTGCCAACGTGTTGGCACGGTTCTGGATCCAACCGCCTTTATTCCAGAGCGCATTGGCCACCGTAGGTGCCAGCAGCAGGGCAAAGCCGCAATACCACGCATGAGTCGGCAGATTCAGATAAGTATATTGGAAGTTCCAGATATCATAAGCCAGAATATAATACCATATCATATCTGGCCAAAGCATATCCTTCTTGTCTCTGGAAGAATAGATCCCCCACCAGCCTGTCATGCAGAAAATATTGATCAGACCCGCTATGCCGTTCAAAATATTCCACCAGCCGCCATAAAGCCATACGCCCTCGGAGGACTTCCACCAGCCACCCATGATCGAACCGGCCCTGACAGCCGACTCGAAATCCGAGACAACTGCGATCAGAATGTTGATAGCCACGATCACAAAAGGAAATACCTTAAAAGCATGGGATTTCCCCAGACCGCCCCAGTGATACTTGATGATCATAAAACCAATACAACCAGCCAGTGCCGCATAGAGCTTGGCATAGTGGAACCAGCTGTTCATATGTACATAAGTTTGATTGTTCAACGCCCACTCCGCTCCCTGCGCTGCGCCCACATAAATCGAAATAAAGTAAACCGTCAGAGCCGCCGGAATCACAAAGAAGCAGACTGCGCCGCCGGCTTTGGAACGCCGCGCAATCTCATTCATAATGATCAGTCCTGCAAAGACCATAACCCAGCCTAAGATCTGCCACCCTATCGTGCCACCACTCAAATGAAACATAAATACTCACTCTCCCCTCTCATTGTAAAACACAAAATCAGTACACTTCTATCTCTTTAATATTAAACTCTTTACCCTGCAAAAGCCACGTATCCGGGCTATGGCAGCAGGGACATATCTTCCCATGCTCCACAGTTGCATACGTCTGACCGCAGCCTTCACAATAGGTAAGCGCCGGGATCGTCTCCACTACAAGTTCCGCCTCCGAGAACAATTCTCTCTTCTTCGCCGCCCACTGCCAGCAGTTGTACAGATAGGATTCGATCACCGTCGATACCTCACCCAGCTCCAGAACCACCCTGGAAATACCGGTCACCTCATTCTCGGCCGCAACTTTCTCCAGACTGTCCATAATATGAAACACAACGCCTAATTCATGCATCCTTACCTCCATACCGAAGCGCCACAGATTCTAACTGAACTTGTTCAGTTTGTTGAACTAAATTGCTCATCAGAGAATTATTCAACCTTTCTTCCGGCCTGTTCTCTTGATACCTTCTGGCTCAAAACGTACTACCTTCCATAATCCTGCTTCACATAGCCGCAGATTTTAACTCTTTTTGAATTTGATCTTCAAAGACTGCTTAATCATATTAGGCAGCACATATTTCAGCTTATCCTCCGACTTGACCATCTCTGAGCAGCCCGGCAGCTCCCGGTGCAGGCTGATGGCGTCGAAGACGCATTTCGTCGTGCAGACACCGCAGCCGATACACTTATTGGGATCCACCACCGATGCGCCGCAGCCCAGACAGCGGGATGTCTCCGCCTTCACCTGTTCCTCCGTCAGCGTATGGGAAAGATCACGGAAAGAGCGTGCCTGCGCCTCCTCCGCTTTCTCCGGCCGCTGACGGTCCGTATTGTCATAGCTGGCAATAAAGATATTCTCCTTATCCAGCTCGATAAAGTCTCTTCTGTTTCTGCCGATGGTCAGCGTACAGTGTTCGTGTACGAAGCGATGCAGGGATACCGCACCCTCTCTGCCAGCCGCTATGGCATCGATGGCGAATTTCGGCCCTGTATACACATCACCGCCCACGAAGATATCCGGCTCAGCCGTCTGATAAGTCAGGCTGTCCGCAACGGCACCGCCATTTGGTCTCAGCGCCACGTTCGTGCCCTGCAGCAGATTTCCCCATACGATACCCTGCCCCACACTGAAGATCACTGCAGAGCAAGCAACGGTCATTGTCTCCTGTTCATCGTAAACCGGAGCAAATCTATGGTTGTCGTCAAAGACACGGATACACTTCTTAAATACCACACCCACAGCCCGTCCATTCTCTGTCAGGATTTCCTTCGGTCCCCAGCCATTGTGGATCGCAACCTCTTCTTCCGTCGCCTCCAGGATCTCCTCTCTGCTGGCCGGCATCTCGTCTCGGCTTTCCAGACAGAACATGGACACCTTCCCCGTACCGCAGCGGGTGCTTACCCTGGCCGCGTCGATGGCCACATTGCCGCCGCCAACGACTACCACGTCACCGCCCAGGTCGAAGCCTTCCTTCTGTCCCGCCTCTTTTAAGAATTCCACCGCCGTATAGACCCCGGCCGCGTCCTCACCCGGCACACCGGGTTTTCTGCCGCCCTGACAGCCGATGGCAAGATAAAATCCCTTATAGCCCTGCGCTCTGAGCTGATCAATGGTAACGTCTTTGCCCACTTCCACACCGCACCTGATCTCTACGCCCATGGCTTTGATAACCTCGATCTCCGCCTCGATCAGATCCTTCTCCAGTTTATAGGAAGGAATGCCATAGGTCAGCATACCGCCGGGTTTCTCACTTTTCTCAAAGACAGTGGGACGATACCCTTTCTCCGCCAGGAAATAGGCGCATGAAAGGCCCGCCGGCCCGGAACCTATAATGGCGATCTTCTCCTCGAAAGCGCCCTTTAGAGAAGGCACGACCTTCTTCGGTATGTAACGTGTCTCGGCATGCAGATCCCGCTCCGCCACAAAGCGCTTCACCGCATCAATGGCAACCGCCTCGTCCAGCGTCGCGCGAGTGCAGGCGTCTTCACACCGCCTGTTACAGATGCGCCCGCAGATGGCCGGCAGCGGATTGTCTT
>CAMWLJ010000100.1 GCA_947175055.1 uncultured Lachnospiraceae bacterium
GAGGAAGGCCCGGGAAGCCATGAGTGGGATTTCTGGGACAGATACATACTTAAGCTGCTGGAGTGGCTGCCGTTGGAGACAGCCACCAAAGGGGTCAGCAGCGGGAATGTAAAATAAACCTACACTGCTATGGGATCATGCCTTTTTGGCATTATAGATCTGCGCCAGCATATCTTTCAATACCAGAAAGGCATCTTCCTCGCCATATCCGTATGTTCGTTTCAGATCGGTAAGCATTTCCTGCAGTTTCGTGGTATATACCCCGGTTTTGACTTCCTGCTTATAGGAGGCCAGAACGGGGTATTTTTTTGCCCACATCTGAGTCCAGTCAATCTTCTGCTGGGTCTCTTCACTCGTGCGTTCGATGACTTCCTCGATTTCCTTCACCTTGATATCAAAGTCTACCAATTCATCCAGAGTCACGTGGTATAAGACGGATAATTTCTTGGACTGGCGGATGTCCGGGAGTGTTTCGTCAAGCTCCCACTTGGAGATGGTCTGCCGGCTGACGCCGAGCTTTTCTGCCACCTCTTCCTGCGATAGACCACTTTTCCTGCGGGCGTTGAATAAGCTGTTTCCTAAACTCATGTCTGCTGCCTCCTTGGTTTTACGTATATTTGACTGTCCTCCGTCTCTTTGGCGATAGGAAATCGCTGCGGAGGGGTTGTCTGTAGGTATAGTATAAGGGATAACCGGACAGAAATACACCAATCATTCTGTACAATATCGCCCGTTTTCCTGCCATTTTATATAATATGGGAAATCGCCCGGTTCATCATACACTGCACCCCGCTGCTGGGCATCAAGCCGATATCTTTACTGTTTCTGGCATCCAACCCGACTTCCATATTCACAAAACCCGCGCTTACGCGCTTTTGCGTCTGCTTGCGCATCCGCATTTTTCTCATTTGGAAGTGGGTTGCTAATCCAATGCCTTGCCTGCAATGCCATAAATGACATGCAGACTGGTCATTGGATTGCAACCGCACAAGTGGAAAGATATTGTAATGATATTGCCGGAAATGATATAATCTCAGCAAGGCAAAGCGATTTATGATAGATTGTGACCGCGATGAATAGGATGGAGAAACTTATGGAATTTCTGAAGGTGATGCTGGTAGATGATGAAGATCTGGTGATAGAGGATATCCAGGCGCTGATCGATTGGGAGGCACATGGTTTTCGGGTCGTGGGCTTTGCTTATAATGGCAGGCAGGCACAGCGGCTGGTGGAAGAAGTGCAGCCGGATATCATATTTATGGATGTGTCTCTTCCGGATCTGGACGGAATTTCTCTGTCCAGGAAGCTGCAGGAGCGGCTGCCGGAGGTGGTCATTATAATCCTGAGCGGATATATGGATTTTAAGTATGCACAGGGGGCAGTTGAGATCGGGGCGCTTTCCTATATCGTAAAGCATCAGGTTACGCCTGAAAGCCTTCTGTCTACGTTGTCGGATGCCCGGGAGACGATCGAGAAGAAGAAATTCTCCCGGCTGATAGAGAGCAGATTTTTCCTGCGCAGTGTTCTGGAACAGGGAATCTCTTATCATGACGGGATGGAGGAGGCGCTGTCCGTTTATCAGGATCCGTTTCTGCTGTTGCGTCTGACTCCGGTAACGCCCTGGTATGGTGTGCGGGCAGAGGAGAAGGAAAGCCTGATATTGCAGGCGCATATGTCTCCTCTATTACAGATCCAAACAGAGGATTTCCGGATTCTGGATATCCTGATCTATCATGCGGACATTCTGGTGTTCCTGGGACCTCGGGCGTCCGCCAGGCCCGGCAAGCGCTATCTGGGCAGTTTGAGCGGCGCCGTACGGGCGCTTAGAGAGGAACTGGAGAGACAGACCAGGCAGACTTTTGTGGCTGTCTATCTGGATCATGAGACGGTCTTATCTAATCTGTATGCGGATCAGCTCCTTCTGGAAAATGCCAGGGAGATGTATCGGTTACGTGAGGGAGAGACGCTGTTGTGCATCAGGAACGGCAAAGCGCCGGGAGGTGACGAATCGGGGGCGGGGGATCCGGATCTGCGTTTTGCAGGACAGATGAGGAAATCATGTGAGAACCCGCAGAATCTTCATTTTATTGACAGAGAGTATTTTCTGGAACATTATGAGGAGTTTCAGGAGAAACTTACCGATTGTATGAAGAAATTGGCCGATGAGGAGGATGTGACGGGTTTCCTGAACTGCTGCAGGAAAACGCTGGAATTATTGTCCGGATTCCCGGAATGGGATCAGGAAGAGAATACCCTGGGATGT
This sequence comes from uncultured Lachnospiraceae bacterium, assembly GCA_947175055.1. GTDB lineage: Bacteria > Bacillota > Clostridia > Lachnospirales > Lachnospiraceae > UBA3282. The sequence goes on from CAMWLJ010000100.1 coordinate 2,264, forward strand.
TATGCAGGGCAGATCGCGGCGGAAGTGCTGCGCAGGAGCGGGGCGTGTCATGCGGCCTGCAGGCAGCGGCAGCAATATGCGCCGTCCACGAATTATATGCTTCAATATATCAGGGATAACTATTCCGGTTCCCCGTCTCTGGCGGAAGTGGCGGAGCATCTGCAGAGCAATTCTATGTATCTGGGACAGAAGTTCAAGAAGGATACCGGAAAGACATTTCATAACGCATTGAATGAATATCGCATCGACAGGGCAAGGCAGCTGCTTGATACTACGAATCTGCGTATTTTTGAGATCTCGGAGAAGGTGGGGATTGGCAACAGCCAGTATTTCAGCAAGATATTTAAGGAGATCACGGGGCTTACGCCGAATGAATATAAGACGGCGTCTTATGCGGTATCCAGGAGGAAATTATGAGGCGGTTTTTGCAAAAGAAATGTGCGGCGGGAAGAAAGAACTCTCTGTCACATGGATTGAAATTTCGGATCTTCAGCCGTCTGGTGATCGTGGTCTCTCTCATCCTGCTGATCCTGTCTATGGCTTTGTTTGTGGTGATCACCAGTGTGCTGCGGTTTTCGCTGGAGAGCAGGGGCAAGGATGATATTCAGTTTCTTGCGTACCTTTTGAATGATGCATTGAGCAATGCCATAGCGGCGGGAAAGACGCTGGCGATCCATCCGGAAGTACAGGAACTTCTGAAACAGGAGTACAACCGGGACGAGCCGGAGGATGCCTTTGCCATACGGGCTATCATAAACAGTATTGAGAAGAGCGTGCTGCTCCAGGATTACGTACAGAGTTTCTGTATCGTATCTGCATCACATCAGGGATATTGGAGTATCAGTCCCAACAGCGATGATTTCCTGGAATGGTTTGAGGGAGAAGTTCTGGATGGGTCAACAGTGGAGGACTTCCGGGGATTTACGGATATCTATGTCTTCCCGGCGTCGATCCATAGCGCAAAGCCGGTGCGGCTGATCAGTTATGTATGTCCGATGAATGTGATCGTGTCCAATGACAGGATCGTTACGGCGTATCTGGTGATCAACCTGAATTTTGACCAGCTGATCACCAGTGTAAAGAATAAGACTGACTTTTTCAATCAGATAGCGATTTTGAATTTCGACAGAGACCTGATCTGGCTTTCAGCAGGGGAGATCGATGAATATAAGGAGGAGTTTGCGCAGATGACAAGCTCCTTTGGCAGGAATGAGGGGAATTATTATTTCTCTTACCGCCTGTTTTCGGCGGGCTGGTATCTGCTGGCCACGGCGGATATTTCACATATGTATGATTTCATGCAGCCGAGTTATCTGCTGCTGGGATTTCTGGTGATCGCGTCGGTGATCATTCTGCTGGGATGCCTGTATCCGCTGCTGAACAAGATCACCAGGCAGATTCAGGACTTAAGCGGTGCCATCGATCAGGTGAGACAGGGAAATCTTGATACTGTTATCGATCTGGATGAGGCGAAGGAGCTGAAGAATATTTCCGACGGGTTCAACCTGATGACGAAATCCATAAAGGAACATATCAGGAAATCAGTGGAGGAAACAGAACGTTCTCAGCAGCTGGCATTTGAACTGCTGCTGGCGAAGATCAACCCGCATTTCATCTATAATACTTTAAATTCCATTATCTATCTGGCAAGGAAACGGCAGCATGAGGATATTGTCCGGATGACGAGCGCTTTCATATGGCTGTTACAGGACAGTATCCATCTGGGAGAATCTACGCTCTACGCCAGGGTCGGCAACGAATTGGAAGTGATCCGGCAGTATATCATCATCCAGAAATACCGCTACAGGGAACGGTTTGATTTCGTCCTTTCCTGCGACGAAGGATTAGAGGAATGCTATATCCCGCGCAATATTCTGCAGCCGCTGGTGGAGAATTCTTTGATACATGGAATCTGTACAGATGATAAAAAGGGCACGATACGGTTGGAGATGAAGAAGGAAGAGGATTGCCTGATCGTCCTGCTGGAGGATGATGGGGTGGGCATGGAACAGGATTACGCATGCCGGCTTTTGGATTCGTCAACGGTAAAGGACGCGGACCGAAGAGCCCGCGTCCGTCCGATCGGAATCAATAATATCGCAGAACGATTAGAATATCTGTTTCATGATCGGCATGCATTTTATATTCAGAGCAGCCCGGGAGCCGGAACCCGGATAACGATTCAGATTCCGTTGGTCTCCCGGACGGAAACCGAGGAACCGTTCACGGAGATGGAGTGAGCGGATGCCGGTGCGCCGTATACCTGCACGCAGAGCGGCGTCTGCTTCAGGCGGTCAGGGATCTGGGCCTGCAGCCGGATCTCATTGCCGTCGATCTGCATCTGTGTGACTTGGATTCCCCAGAGGCCAAGGGCCTTTTTCTCTTTCACATCCACGTTGATCAGTCCCAGTCTGGGCTCCAGATATTCTGCGGCGGTGAGGATGATCCCTCCGCCCCAGAGCAGACTGGAATCATACTGCATACCCTCATACCCGCAATGTGCCCAGTTTTCATAAGGAAGATTCTGGAATCCTCCGTGCATGGCAGCTACGGAGCGCTCCAGGTATTCCCATCTGCCTGTATCCATATAAGCTTCATAGAGCAGGATAGCGCATAGCGCCTCTCTGGCGTCGTTCCACTCGTTGTCCGTGTTTTGAACGGTGAATCCGCCGAAGGTGTCGATCTGGATGCCCGGATGGTTCCAGATCTGCTGGGTGAGGAGCAGGTAATCGAGTACTTCCTCTGCCCCGGCGAGATGTTCCGGCTTACGGGTCATCCGATAACGCTTCAGGTAGGCGAAGGCCGCAAAGATCTGGGACAGATTACATTGCGGATACTGGGCGGTGATCCCGTCGTAGAAAGCGAAGGATTTCTTCGCGCAGGAGAGGAAAGTCTCCAGGTCATACCAACGCTGTCTGGGCCGTACCTGAGTTTCGATAAAGTCTATGGCCAGCATACCGCTTTCGACGAAATCTTTTCTGCCGGTCAGCTCGCCCAATTCCAGAAGGAAGATGGCGCTGGCAGCGGTCTCTGCATTGAAGTCACGGAACTGCAGCCGGCTGGGTTCGCCTTCGGTGTTGAACCAGGAAGGGATACATCCATCTTTATGCTGCACGCCCGTAAGAAATTCCGCATAAGGGATACAGAGTTCCAGGATGTCGGTCTTTCTTTCCGGGAACACGCGCTGTGCCCAGAGGGTCAGGAGCCATGCGGTATAGGACATCTGCAGGGTATGGAATTCTTTATAATATCCGGCCCAGCCGTCATCGCGCAGCCACGTTTCGGCGCCGTCTTCTTCCAGATAGCAGATAACGGGAAACATGCCTTTGGTGCGGGGAGCCGCAAGGATCAGATTCAGGATCTGTTCTGCCCGCAGGAGCCATTCCGGATCGTTGTTTTTCCTGCCATAGCGGTACATGCCATAGCCGGTGACCAGTTCCTGCAGCCAGCAGGCGAACCAGGCATCATGTTTGTAATCTGTACGGCTGAACCATTCTCCCTGTCTTCGTCCCGTGACAGCGCCTACGGTCTTTCCGTCCTTTTCATAGGTATAGAAGTCTGCCTTCGTCTGTTTGTCCCAGATCTCCTTTTCCCACTGCTGCAACGTGAAGACGCCGGGGAATCGTACGTTTTCATAGAGGTCGTGGCAGGTGTCTTCACGATAGGTGTGGTATCTTTGCCAGAGGTAACGCAGGGCATCCCGGTACCCAAGACGATCCGGCGCTTCTTTGACCAGAAGGGAATAGCAGTAGCAGCAGCTTTCTCCTTCATTCAGATGGATCTGTACGAAGGCGCGGTCGCTTCCGCGTACGATATGGGTATGGCCTGCTTCGCAGGGCTGATCCGGATCTACCCCTTTGATGCCGATTCCGCCAAAGGAAAACCAGGGGTGTGTATTCTCTGTTACGTTCAGATCCATGCCCAGAGGAAGACGGTCAAGATCCTGTGCCGTGACGCCTTCCAGGCCGGCGATCAGGCCGGCGAACACGCTGCCCTGCTGGAACATGACAACAGGCGTGCGGAAGTTGTAATGGGATACGATATCCATGGGTACGGTCTTGATCCGCTGACTCCACACGAAGTCTAAGGGTCCGTCCAGGGGAGTATCCGTCTCCCGTTTGGGTATCTTGTAGTCCCACTTATCCTCGATTGCGCGGAAGTTCAGCTTCTTCTTGGCGGTTGTGGTCACACGGAAATGCAGTGTGTGCAGACAGGAATCTTTCATAACGGTTCCGCCTGTCTGCATGCAGTCTGTCAGACTGATCTCCCGAATGCGGGTATAGTCAGGATGTTCTATGCGGACACGGAGGATGCCGTTCTCCACGGCGGCCTCTTCCACGACTTCAGATTCCTGATAGTAGACGGCGTAAAGCCGCTCATCCTGCAGTGCAGTCACATGGGGGAAGGACTCCAGAACCAGCGTCTCACCGCCGCCAGAGATGAGATAGATCTTCTCCTGATAGGTTTCCTGATCCGTGAGGGCTTCCAGTCTGATGTGATGATCTTGAAGTATCTTTGCCATAGGTAAATTCCTCTCTTTCTGTCGTCGGCTGACGGCTTATCTTTGTGTCGTTATGCGGTAGGAGCCGCTTCCAAGATGCAGGACGGTACCGATGCCTGCAGCCTTTTCCTGATCGGTGTGATACGCTGTGCCGTTTCTGTGGATCTCTTTTAAGCTGCCGCATTTTTCGGGTATCTGTACTTCTGCCTGCGTGTTGAAGGGAATCTCCACTTCCAGACTGAATGCTGTCTCCGTCTTTGTCCAGGAAACAGAAACGGCTCCGTTTAAGATATCCATGCCGGCTTTTGCATGTTCCATCTTGTCCGGGACGCAGGGAGCAATCAGCAGTTTCTGAATGCCCTCCTCATCCATGGAGATGCGGATCCCGCCCAGATATTTGTAGAACCAGACGCAGGCTGCTGCCAGCATAGGCTGATTTCTGGAATTCATGATGTTGTTGTCTCTGTCCGCTTCCCAGCGCTCCCAGATGGTGGTGGCTCCCTTGTCCAGCATGTATCCGAAGCTGGGAGAAGTCTTCTGCATCATGAGTTCGTAGACGGTGTCTTCCTGTCCATTGCGGCAGAGCACTTCCACCAGGGCTTTGGTACCCATATTTCCGGTGGTCATGTGATGGTCGTGGTCGCGAACGTTTGCCACGATATTTTCCACGATGCCCGCGATATCTTCTGCGGATGCCAGTCCAAGATCTATGGAAAGGGCATTGGCGCTCTGGCTGCCCTGATCATACTGTCTTGTATCCGGGTGGAAGAAGCGGGTGTTGTATTTCCTGCGCACCTCTTCCATAAGAGAAGTGAGATAGGAAACATCCTTTCTGCCCAGTATCCCGGCCATTTCCCGAAGCTGGGAAAGGGAAAGATAGAGGTATGCTGTGGAGACCAGTGCAGCGGTCACGTGCATGGATACGGCGCCGGCGCCGTAAGGATCCGGATAACATTCTTCCTGCGGACAAGCCCACTCACCGAATCCGGTACGGGAGATGATGAGGTCTTCTGTCTCCTGCAGCAGGACATGGATATACTTCATAAGATTGTCGTAGGATTCCTCTATAAGCCGCTTGTTGCCGTAAGTCCTGTACATCAACAGGACCAGGCTGACAGGTGTGTTGACCTGAGGGTCGCAGGGACGGCGCCCCCAGCGGAAAGGAGCGGTGTCTGCGAAGTATCCGTCCTGATTCTGGGTATCCTGGATGTCTCTCGCCCATTTCTCGAAGAAGCTTGCCATGTCATAATGATATGTGCAGCCTTCCGCGCGGGAGGTCATGTCTGTGGTCCAGCCATGCCGTTCGTCTCTCTGGGCGCAGTCCGTAGGGATTCCCATCAGGTTGCAGGCGTCGGTATGTCTCATGACCTGAGCCAGCTGATTGAAGAAGGCGTTGTCGGATTGAAACCATGCATTCTCATGCAGATCCGTATGTATGAACTCGGCTGACAAGTCGTGCAGCGCGGCCTCTCCCTGTGTCTGGACGGTGAAGTAGCGGAACCCGTGGTAAGTGAATCTGGGTGCATATTCCTCCATATCCCGGTCGCCGCGCAGGATATAGCTGTCCTGACAGCGGGCAAGACGAAGGGCGGTACGGTCCAGGGCGCCTTCCTTCGTCAATTCTTCCGCGAAGGTCAGCGTAACCTTGGCGCCGGCATTTCCGGAGACTTTAATGCGGATCCAGCCGGTCTGGTTACGTCCGACGTCATAGAGCAGGCTGCCGTCATCCAGTTTTCCGATACAGGAAGGCGTCGAGCGCTCTACGATCCGGATCGGAGGAAGCAGTGCGCCTGTCTTGACACCGCCCGGGTTTTCCACTACGGTGGCCAGGATCCAGCCGTTCGGCCGTTGGTGCTCCTGCAGGAAGCGGGATTCATAGGCGGGTGTGTCCCAGCCGTCTTTTTCCAGCCGGGCATCGTAGTCTTCTCCGTCGTAGATACTGTTATACAGGATGGGGCCCCTGGCAACACACCAGCCGATTCCCCAGTCGGTAAATTCTTCCTGACGGCTGCCGTCCTCATACTCGATATTGAGCTGTACCAGTACCTTGGGCTGTCCGGCCCATCCGGCGCCCAGCACGAGACCGATCACGTTGTCTTCGGGCAGCAGATCTTCGGTCACGTCATAGGTGGTATAGAGGACTGTCTTCGCGCAGTCGGTGGGAGCCGGATCTAAGAGATGGTCGCCGATCCGGTGGCCGTTCAGACGCAGTTCATGGTATCCCAGACAGCAAACGTAAGCTCTTGCCCGGACGATTTTCTTCTGCTGACAGGAGAAGGAGTAGCGCATCAGGAGGCCGTTGCCGATCAGGCCGCCCAGAAAGCTCATCCAGTTTCCTTTCCAGTCACGATCATTAAGCAGGCCCATTTCAAACCAGGCTGGTTCGCTGAAGGGAGAGAATTCTCCCGACTGATCCTGAATGCGGACCATCCAGTAGATCCGTTCACCGCTCTTTAGAGCAGCGCCCTGGTAGGGGATTGCATAAGAACGGCGGCTCTTTACTATGCCCGAATCCCAGCGGTCATAGATTCCTTCCGATAGAAGGGATTCCTCGGAGGAAGCCACGATCTGCCAGGCTTGCTGCCAGCCGCTTTCCGGGGCGGCTTTTTCTCGGATCTGCCAGCTGAGGAGCGGCTGGCTTTTCTGTACTCCCAAAGGGTTTTTCTCATATTCGCAACGTAGATTTTCAGGAATATGGCTGTTCATATTGTGTACCTCTCTTTC
>CAMWLJ010000101.1 GCA_947175055.1 uncultured Lachnospiraceae bacterium
AATACGGAAGAGATTGCAGGAAGAAAACAGAGTGACTGCTTTCAGGGGAACATCCGATACGGAGGTTCTCCTGGAAGCAGTTTCTGCATATGGAATAGAAAAAACGCTTGTTATGGCAAAGGGGATGTTTGCCATAGCGGTATATGATAAAAAGGAGCGGGTGTTACGCCTGGCCCGTGACCGTGTGGGAGAAAAACCCCTGTACTATGGATTTACAGGAGCGGGAAAGTTTGTATTTGCCTCGGATCTGAACTCCATCGCAGCCCTTGAGGGGTTTGATAATCCCATCAATACAGGGATTCTGGAGCAGTATTTCCGGTATGGGTATATTCCAGCGCCCTGCTCGATCTATGAGAATATCTATAAACTGGAGCCGGGAAAGCTGTTGGAGATCAGATATCCGTTCAGGCAATATGAGACAACAACATACTGGTCCATGTCTGAGGCGGCGAAGCGGGGAGAGGCGCAGCCTTTCCGGGGAAGTGAGACAGAAGCGGCGGCGGAACTGGAACGGCTGCTGAAGGAGTCTATCCGGGGGCAGATGGAAGCGGATGTACCGGTGGGCGCTTTTCTTTCGGCAGGGATCGACAGCAGCACCGTGGTATCGCTGATGCAGTCACTGTCTGCAAGACCTGTCAGGAGCTTTACCATTGGCATGTGGGATGAGAAATTTAATGAGGCCGATGTGGCGGGGAAGATTGCGGCTCATCTGGGGACCGAGCACACCGAGCTTTATATTACGGAGAAGGATGCCCGCAGCGTGATTCCGGGCCTGGCGGAAATGTTCGGAGAACCCTTTGCTGATTCTTCGCAGATCCCCACGTATCTGGTAAGCAGGATGACGAGAGAGCATGTGACGGTATCCTTAAGCGGAGACGGCGGGGACGAGCTGTTCTGCGGCTACAACAGCTATGCTTCCGTGGATCGGGCCTGGAACAAGGCAAGACAGATCCCGCTCTGGATCCGCAGGCCGGCAGGCGCTGTTCTGGAGACGGCCGGCAGGCGAAAGAGGGGATCGATGATGGTCATGGGCAGACTTCTGGGGGCGCGCGGAATCGAGGATACGTATCTGCGCTCCGAGATCGGGGAGGGATTCCGGATCGTCAGACAGGACCGCGCCGGGGATATAAAGAATTCGGTCATGGATACCTATCCGGCGGGACTGCTCAGAGAACCGCGGCACAACCTGATGCTGATGGATCTGCTCATGTATCACCCGGATGATATTCTGAATAAGGTAGACAGGAGCGCGATGGCGGTCTCCCTGGAGACCAGAGTCCCCATGCTGGATAAGGATGTAATAGAGTTTGCGTGGACACTGCCTCTTACTTACTGTGTCGGAAGCTGTACGAAGAAGATCCTGCGGGATATTCTGTATCAATATGTGCCGCGGGAACTGATGGAGCGCCCGAAGAAGGGATTTTCTATTCCGCTGCAGAAATGGCTCAGGGAGCCGGAGCTTCGGGAATGGGCGGAGGGCCTGATCGACCGGGCGGTGTTGGACAGCCAGGGGATTCTGGATACGGCGGTAGTGTGGAGGATCTGGCAGGATTATATCGAGAGAGACATCTGGCGTGTGCAGATCTGGTATATTCTGATGTTTCAGGAGTGGATGGCATACAGAACAGGATCATGTCGCTAAGGAGGCCTGTCACAAGTGGAATCCCGCAGGCAGGATTCTTTGTACGGAAAGGATATTGATACGAGCATGAAAATATTAGAAGGTTACCACCCGCAGATCAGGGAAGAAGAACAGACGGACCTGCTCTCTGTCATTGTGACTGCTTACAATATAGGCGGTTATATTGAGCGGGGAGTGAAGTCCGTGTGCGCGCAGACTTACCGCAATCTGGAGATCATCGTGGTGGACGACGGTTCGACGGATGATACGGGCGCTCTCTGTGAGAAGCTGGCCCTGGAGGACAGCAGAATACGGGTGATCCACAAGGAGAACGGCGGCCCTTCAGAGGCGAGAAATGCGGGAATTGCGATTGCTGCGGGCAGCTATATCGGGTTCGTGGATGGGGACGACTGGACCGATCCGGATATGTATGAGCGGATGCTTGGAGCTATGAGGGAGCAGGCGGCAGATATCGGAATATGCAGATACCGGCAGGTGCATAGGACTTATACGGTAGATGAGTCGCGCGACAGAGTGGTCGTGTTCCGGGGACAGGAAACGCTGCAGCAGTATGTGCAGGAGACAAGAGAATATGCGATCCAGAATGCGGCCTGGAATAAACTATATAAGCGGGAGATCCTTACAGGGATCGACTTTCCGACAGGGAGATGGTATGAGGATATCATGTTTACGACAAGGGTCCTTGGCCGCTCGGAATGCTGTGTTTACCTTGACATGGCCTGTTATAACTATATAATAGACAGAGAAGGAAGCATCATGAATGAACAGATCAATTCCCGTACATTCACGGATCAGATCCCTGCTTACTACGAGAAGACGGCCTTTTTAAGGGAGCTGGGCAGACAGGATCTGGCCGACGTGCATAACTATTTCTTCTATAAAAGACTGCTTCTTTTCTACGAGCAGCTGGAGGAATCGGATCATCCGCACCGGGAAGAATATATGGCCAGGCTCCTACAGATCATACGGCAGGACAAGGCTTTCTATGCGGCGGCGTTCGGACGGCCGGAGGCGGATCCGCGTGACCGGAGACGGATGAAGCTTTTCCTGAGATCTCCCGCGTGGTACAGCCGCAGGATGCGTCTGGAGAAGCGAGTGATCATCCCGCTGAAGGTGAAGGTCAAGAAACTGAAAAAGAGATTGATTTAAAGGAAATATGGTTATCATACAGCTTGCAGGCGGGCTGGGCAATCAGATGTTCCAGTACGCCTTATATTTACAATTGAAAAGTCTTGGCAGGGAAGTCAAGATTGATGATGTGTCTGGTTTTGTGGAGGATAGACAGCGGGTTTATGCACTGGCTCCTTTTGGCGCGGCATATGAGCGTGCGGACAAGAAGGAACTGCGCAGGATGCTGGATTCCTCCCCGTTTTTGCATGCCAAAATACGCAGGAAACTGTGCGGCAGGAAGAAGAAGTCCTATTTTGAGGAAGACAAACGCTACAGGCCGCAGATCCTGGATTGGGACGATATCTATCTGGAAGGCTACTGGCAGACGGAGAAATATTTCCGGCCGGCGGCCGGGCAGGTCAGGGAGATGTTCGACACGGACAAGCTTGTCGACTATATCACGAAACAAACCTCGGGCGGCCGGGCCCTGCAGGAATGGCTGTCTGAGATCGCAGCCACGGAGTCGGTCAGTGTGCATATGCGGAGAGGTGATTATCTTCTGCCCGCGAACCGGCAGCTGTTTGGCGATATCTGCACGGAAGAATATTACCGTGTGGCAATGGAACGGATGCGCAAGATGTATCCGGGTTGTGTGTTCTACCTGTTCACCAATGACAAGGAGTGGGCCAGAGACTGGGCAGCAGACAGGCAGGCTGCATCTGCCGTCGGGAAGGGAATGACAAAGCGGCAGGAGCGGGAGAACGCCGGGAGCCGGGAGACAGGACTGCCGGCGGGAAATGTACCGACAGGATCAATCGAGATCGTGGATCTGGGAGCGTTCTCGGAGCAGGGGATGGATCTGGATTATGCGGAATTTGCATTGATGAGCAAGTGCAGGCATAATATTCTGGCCAACAGCAGCTTCAGCTGGTGGGCTTCTTATTTAAATCAGAATCCCCATAAGACGGTGCTGGCGCCGGACAGGTGGCTGAACGGATGGGACTGCCAGGATATCTACAGAGAAGATATGCAGAGAATAGGGGGCACGCCTGACAGCAGCCTGGAGGGCACATAGAAGCGATGCGTTGTACTGACCGGGTGGAAATACCGCCGGCAGGAAGGAAAGGAAAGAAACCGGATGGGTAGAAATACGGTAGAAGAGAAGAAAGAAAAAAAGGTCACTATGCTTCACAAGGTGAGTTATCTTTTTGACAGGAAGCAGAAGAAGCAGATCCTGGGGCTGGCAGTGCTCATTCTGATCGGCGGTCTGCTGGAGACGATGGGGGTGTCGTTACTGCTCCCGGTGGTGCAGGCGATCATGGATCCGGAAGCGATCATGGAGAATGAGCTGGTTGGCGCCGTGGCAGATCTGCTGCAGATCGAGACGAGCAGGCAGCTGATCATACTTATGCTTGGTTCGCTGATCGCCCTGTACGTGATCAAGAATACGTACCTGCTTTTTCTGACTTATGTGCAGAATACTTTCGTGACGCGCAATCGTAACCGGATGATCAGCCGCGTCATGCGGGAATTCCTGAGCAGGCCTTATGAGGAGTATCTGGGTGCGGATATTCCTACCGTGTTCCGGCTGACAGACAGCGATATTCCTAATGCTTTCCAGCTGATCCTGGTACTGATCCAGATGGTGACGGAGATCGTGGTGGCGGTGTCGCTGTGCATTGTGCTGGTGGTGGTAAGCCCTGTCATGTCCTTCTTTATCCTGTGCATTTTTCTTGGCATGACACTGATGATCACGAAAGTCTTAAAGCCCAGGCTGAATGCCATCGGCCATAAGAACCAGATGATCCAGTCACGGATCGCCAAATGGAGGATCCAATCTATTTATGGCCTGAAAGACGTAAAGGTGCTGCACCGGGAAGAGTTTTTCGTGCGCAATTATTATGAAAGCGGAGCCATCGGTGCGGATGTGGCCAGGAACTATGCGGTGTTTAACAACCTGCCCCGGCTGCTGATCGAGACGATCTTCATGGCGGCGATGCTTCTATTTATCATGCTCTATATGCTGCGGGGCGGTAATATCGGCATCCTGATTCCGCAGTTATCGGCCTTTGCGGTGGCGGCAATGCGTGTGATGCCGGGGACGAACCGTATCAACACGTATCTGTCCGAGATCGCCTATGCGCAGCCATGTCTGGATTATCTGTATGAGAATCTGACGTCTAATATGAAGGCGGATGTCAATGGCAGTGTGACCGGGCTGACCGAAGCGGCACGGCCGAAGCTGCAGGTGACAAAACTGCAGGATAAGATCGTGCTGGATCATATTACGTATGCATATCCGAATACGGAGAAAAATATATTTACGGATGCCCATATGGAAGTGAAGAAAGGGCAGTCGGTGGGCATTATGGGGCCTTCCGGCGCAGGAAAATCAACGATCGTGGATATTCTGCTGGGACTTTTGCATGTGCAGGAAGGGTCCATCACCTGCGACGGTGTCAATATATTTGACAATTACGGGGACTGGCTTTCCAAGATCGGCTACATTCCGCAGTCCATCTATCTGATCGACGAATCCATCCGGGATAACATTGCCTTCGGGATCGACGCGGATCGGATCGACGACAAGAGGATATGGGAAGTGCTGGAGGAGGCACAGCTGAAGGAATTCGTGAAGGAGCTTCCCGAGGGACTGGACACCACTATAGGTGACAGAGGTGTCAGAATATCCGGCGGGCAGAGACAGCGGCTGGGCATTGCCAGGGCGCTCTACCATAATCCGGAGATTCTGGTATTTGACGAGGCGACCTCGGCGCTTGACAGCGATACGGAGAAGGCAGTCATGGATGCCATCAACAGCTTCCACGGACGGAAGACCATGGTGATCATAGCGCATCGTCTCAATACCATCGCCAAGTGTGATGTGATCTATAAGGTGGACGGGGAGAAGATCGTGGAGACGACACTGTAGATACGGACAGGGCAGAACAGGAGAGGCATCTTTCGACACAGACATTATGCCATGAGGGTGCAAGGACAGAAGGGATCGGGAAATTATGATCGGAACAGAATTCATCGACGGACAGGGGCTGGGCAATCAGCTGTTCTGTTATGTGACGGCCAGAGCGATCGCGCTCGAGAACGGCTATGAGTTCGGCACTGCCGGACAGGAACGGTTTGCGGTAAACATACACAGTGACAGGGGTATGTATTTCATGGATGTAGATCTGGGGAAATCCATATCGCAGGAAGAAAAGAAGAAGTATCAGGTCTACCACGATGTGGAGACAAGATTATATATCGGGAATTCCAGACACGACCTGACGCATGGATGTTATGTGGCGGGCGCCGATCCTGCCATCCATGATGTGCAGGATAATACGCTGCTCTATGGCAACATGCAGGACGAGTCCTATTTTATCAAATATCTGCCGCAGGTCAGGCAGTGGCTTAAGGTAAAGCCGGAATACGATTCCTACGAATACAGCAGAGAAAATCTATGCATCATCAACATGCGGGGCGGGGAGTATACGGGAAGTCCGGAGCTTCTGATCCATAAGAAATACTGGCTGCAAGGGATGGCGGAGATGAAGAAGATCCGTCCGGATATGGAATTTATGATCGTTACCGATGATGTGAAGACGGCGAACAGGATGCTGCCGGGGATCGAAGCCCATCATTTCGACATCGGCAAGGACTATGTGACGCTCAAAAACGCCCACTATCTGCTGTTGTCCAACTCCTCCTTCGCCTGTCTGCCGGCGCATACAAGCGAGACACTGAAATTCGCCATTGCACCGAAATACTGGGCGCGCCACAATGTATCCGACGGTTACTGGGCGTCGGAGCAGAACATCTACAGTCTGTTCCATTATATGGACAGGCAGGGCAGGATGTTTACTGCCAAGGAATGCAGACAGGAACTGGAGGCATATAAGAAACGCTCCTCCAAGTATGCGCGGATCAATATCAGGCTGACAGGGGCAGCATTGATGGGTGCAAAGCTGAGGGCTTGGTACATCTATAAAAAGGCGTACCTGTGCAAGCTTGGCAGGGGTGTGATGAGAAGATTGAAGATAAACTAGAGGATGTCGTATCATATGAGCAGTACGGACAAGAAAAAAGAACAGAATATGGGCAGAATGGCGGTGTTTGCAGGATTGCTGTTGCTGCTGTCCCTGGTCCCTCTGTTATGGTTGGGCAGATATAATGTAATGTGTATTGACGATTACGACTACGGCAGGAAGGTGCATGATACGTGGCTGGCGACAGGCTCTCTGGGGCAGTCGGTCATGACCGCGTGGAAGCAGAACATGGAGTTCTACCGGGATTGGCAGGGCACGTATACTTCTTGCTTTCTGATGGCTATGTGCCCGATGAATTTTCATTACGGGATTGCCTTTGTCGTTCCGGTCCTGATGATCGGTATGTTTGCCACGGCCGTCTTTGTACTGGGCAGACATATCCTGCGCAGCTGGCTGGGGGCGGATCACACCGGCAGCTGTTTTGTCATGTTTATGCTGCTCTTTATGTTCTATCAGGTCTTAGAAGCTCCGTTTGAAGGGATTTACTGGTATAACGGCGCGACACACTATATTTTGATGGAAGCGGTCTGGTTCTTTGCACTGACGGCGGCATCCGCCTGTCTATGGACGCAGAAAAGAGCAAAAGCCGCATTCTTCTGCGCCGTGGCATCGATTCTTTCGGTGATCGTGGGCGGCGGTAATCTGGTGACCGGCCTGCAGGCCGAGATCGTGATGGCGTTACTTGTCCTTTATGCTGCAGTGGTCAACCGCAGGAAACTTTTGTATGTGGCGGTGCCTTTTATTACGGGCAGCATAGGATTTCTGTTCAATACGATGGCGCCCGGAAATGCGCGTCGGAGCAGTCTGGATACAGATGAAGGATATTCGGCGGTACTGTCTATTGTATTGTCCTTCTATCACGCAGTGCCGTTTATGATCCGCTGGACAACTCCCTTCGTGATTCTCGTCTGGCTGCTGCTGCTGCCGGTTCTGTGGAGACTTGCCAAGCGTTCAGATAAGACTTTCCGGCATCCTGTCTGGGTGACCTTGGGTGCGTTCTGTGTGCTTTCTGCGATGTTTACGCCTACACTTTATGCGGTGGGTATGGTGGGCCTTTCGCGAGTGGACAATATTATTCAGATGGTATATTATCTGAGTCTGTTCCTGGTGACGACCTACTGGCTGGGATACTTTTCCCACCAGAACAAGACCAAGGCCGAGACTGCGGATCTTGAGGAAGGAGAAGACAGGACACGGCTTGTCTGTATGGAGCAGATGAGGGCGGGAGAGCTCTTTGGCTGTTTCCTGGAAAAGGCGGGCGGGAGAATGACGGCGGTATTTCTTGTGCTGACTCTGGTCGTATGGGTAGGTACTGCGGATAAGAATACTTATACGAGTGTGTCCGCACTTCGCTCTCTGGTGAATGGGGATGCACAGACATTCTACGCGGAAGCCATGGAACGGCATGACAGCTATGTTGACGAGACTATTACAGATGTTATTGTAAGGCCGTATTCTGCCAGGCCGGCCCTCTTTGATTTCGAGGATCTGGGAGAGGATGCAGGAAACTGGCTCAATCTTGCGGTCACGCAGTATTATCATAAGGACAGCGTGAGAGTTGAAGAGGAGTAACGGAGGAGACTATGTCCGATAAATTAAGACTGCCAAATGTCACGCTGGCGGCGATGACCAGTGTAGACCTATATGAGACCATCAAAGCAATGGAATATAGTATGCGACAGATCGAATTCGGCGATGTAGTGCTCATCACCCACAGAAAGCCCTTGATGCTGCCGAATAGCATACGTTATTCTCACACATCAAAATTGGACAACATTGACAAATTTAACTACAAGATGGTGTATGAGCTTGGAGAGCATATTCATACGGACTATATGTTGTTAGTGCACGCGGACGGGTTTGTCGTGCATCCGGAGAGCTGGCGGGATGAATTCCTGGACTATGACTATATCGGTTCGCCGTGGCCGCTTCCCCAAAATCCATATTCTTACCGGGATGCCAAAGGGCAGATCTGCCGTGTAGGCAACAGTGTTTCGATCCGCAGCAAGCGGCTGTTGGATTTTCCGAAACAGGCGCACTTGAAATGGGAGAAGTCGGTGGACGGAGACTATAATGAAGATACGTTTCTGTGCTGTAAGAATAAAAATGTGATCGAGGATGCGGGCATGCGGTTTGCACCGATCGAGGTGGCCAGATATTTCGGCCATGAACACATGATCCCGGAGATCATGGACGTGGAGGCGCCCTTTCTGTTCCACAAATGGCGCGGCAGGAACGAACAGTATCCCCGGTTTGTGAATCCGTGGAAGGTAAGATGGCAGAAGATTAAGGACCTGATCAGGCCGTTGTTATTTTGGCGCCGGATGCGGAGAGGATAGGAGAAAGGCG